>NZ_BACT01000317.1:0-1580 GCF_000333255.1 Methylobacterium sp. B1
TGTTCCAGGTCGAGAGCCGGGCGCAGATGTCGATGCTGCCGCGCCTGAAGCCCAAGGAATTCTACGACCTCGTCGTGCAGGTGGCGATCGTGCGCCCCGGTCCGATCCAGGGCGACATGGTCCATCCCTACCTGCGGCGCCGCTCCGGGATCGACCCGGTGGAGTACCCCGCCCCGCACCCGGACCACGGGCCGGCGGACGAACTTAAGGAGGTCCTGCAGAAGACCTACGGGGTGCCGCTGTTTCAGGAGCATGCCATGCAGATCGCCATCACGGCGGCGGGCTTCACCCCGGCCGAGGCCGACGGCCTGCGCCGGGCGATGGCGACCTTCCGCCATGTCGGCTCGATCGGCGGCTTCGCGGACAAGTTCGTGGGCGGCATGACCCGCCGGGGCTACCCGCAGGACTTCGCCGAGCGCTGCTTCGCGCAGATCCGCGGCTTCTCCACCTACGGCTTCCCGGAGAGCCACGCGGCGAGCTTCGCGCTCCTCGTCTACGCCTCGGCCTGGATGAAGTGCCGGCACCCCGACGTCTTCCTGGCCGCGATCCTCAACGCCCAGCCCATGGGCTTCTACCAGCCGGCCCAGCTGGTGCGCGACGCCCGCGCCCACGGGGTCGAGGTGCGGGGCGTCTGCGTCAACGCCAGCGACTGGGACTGCACCCTGGAGCCGGCCGGAAATCCCGCGCTGCACGCCGTGCGGATCGGCCTGCGGGTGGTGCGCGGCCTGCCCGAGGCCGCCATGCGCCGGCTCGTGCGGCTGCGGGCCAACGGCTATGCCAGCATCGAGGGCCTGCAGGCCGCCCTCGCCCTGCCCCGCAACACCCTGGAGCGGCTGGCCGAGGCGGACGCGTTCCGCTCGCTGGGCCTCGACCGGCGCGCCGCCCTCTGGATGGTCCGCACCCTGGAGGGGACCTCGGCGCGCAAGGCCGCCAAGGCCGACCCGAGCGCGCGCCGGGCCCATCTCCTCGACGCGCCCCTGCCGCTCTTCGCCTGGCACGCCGATGACGGCCTGTTCCGGCACGAGCCGGCCGTGGACCTGCCGTCCCTGGCCCCGTCCGAGGCGGTGGCCGAGGATTACGCCGCCACCGGCCTGTCGCTGCAGGGGCACCCGGTCGCCTTCTTCCGGGGGCGGCTCGCCCGGATCGGCGCGATCCCGGCCCGGGCGCATCTCGATCCCGCCCTGCCCCAGGGGGCGCGGGTCACGGTGGCGGGCCTCGTGCTGATCCGCCAGCGGCCCGGCACCGCCAAGGGCGTGGTGTTCCTGACCCTGGAGGACGAGACCGGTATCGCCAACGTGATCGTCTGGAAGACGGTGTTCGAGGCCAACCGCCGGATCGCCATGCAGGCCCGGTTCCTCGCCGTGCGCGGCCGGATCCAGCGGGCGGACGGGGTGGTCCATCTCGTGGCCGAGGGGTTTCGCGATCTCACCGCGTCCCTGCGCGACCTGCGCGAGGCCGGGATGAAGCTGCCCCCCGAGAACACGGATTTCGGCGTGCCCCCGGATCGGCGCGTGTATCGCAGCCGGGATTTCCACTGAGGAACGCCCCTCGACAGGCCCCGCGCCGCGCGTAGAGTGCGG
>NZ_BACT01000316.1:0-1915 GCF_000333255.1 Methylobacterium sp. B1
CGCCCGGCGCGGCCGCGGCCCGGCGGCGCTCCATCGACCTCGCGCTGCTGCGCACCGCGACGCCGCTGCCGACCCGCTTCGCGCCCGTGACCCTGAGCGCCGCCCCGGCCCGGGCGGGCGAGATCCTGACCCTGTCGGGCTACGGCGCGGCCAAGCCCGGCGATCCGCGCTCCACCGGCACCTATCGCAGCGTCGGGCTGCCGGTGATCGAGCCCTACGGGCCGAGCCGGGTCCTGGTCTGGCTGAAGGGCACGGGCGGCGGCGCCTGCCAGGGGGATTCCGGCGGCCCGATCGCGGGACCGGACGGGGCCGTCCTGGCGCTGTCGGCCTGGATCGGCGGCGCCTGCGGCGGCCTGACCCAGGGCATCCTGACGGGGCCGCAGCGCGGCTGGATCGATCGCGTGCTCGGTGGCTGGAACCGGACCGCGCGCTGGACGGAGTAACGTCACGGCGACGTGTGCGCAGGGAACCTCAGCTTGGCCGGGCACTTGCCTTGCTCTAGGCTCAACGCGCGCCGCCTCCCGCATCCGGCGCCCCCACCCGCGCAGTGCGCGCGCCCGGAGATCCCGATGTCCCCTCGCCCGATCCGGACGGCCGGCCCCCGCGAGCGCAGCCTGCGCGGCGGCCTGAGGGGCGGCTTGTGGGGCGGCCTGCTCGGCGTGTCGTTGCTCGGCGCCCTGACGGGCCTGCTCCCCACGCCCGCCGCCGCGGTGATCAACGGCGCGACGACGCGGGATCCGAACGGCGCGCGCAGCTTCGTGGTGCGCATCGAGAGCACCGAGGGCGAGATCTGCTCGGGGACACTGATCGCCCCGGACCTCGTGCTCAGCGCCGCCCACTGCGTCATGCGCCCCGCCGGATACACGGTGATCAGCGTCGACCGGAGCTTCCGGCAGCACCGGACCCCGGTGATCGCCGCCTCCATGCACCCGGACTTCGTGCCCGGCACGACCCCCGAGGATCAGCCCGGCGTCGATCTGGCGCTGCTCAAGCTCGAGCAGCCGCTCGGCAACGACTACGTGCCCCTCGATCCCCGGGGCGCCGGCTCGATCAGCAACGGCGAGCCGGTGGACATCGCGGGCTTCGGCGTGGTGGCGGAGAACCGGCGGAACTCGGCGCGGGTCCTGCGTCTCGCCCATCTCGTGTCGATCGGCTCCCTGCAGGTCGCCAACCGGGTGACCGTCGTGACCGACCGGCGGCGCATGGCCGAGACCTCGGGCGCCGGTGCCTGCCTGGGCGATTCCGGCGGCCCGATCCTGACCGGAGGCCCCGGCGGCTACCGGATCGTCGGCGTGGTGAGCTGGTCGAGCGGGGCCCTGCAGCAGGGCACGCGCCGCACCGCCTGCGGCGGCTTCACCGCCGTGACGCCGGTGGCCGAGCATGCCGGCTGGATCGCCTCGCGCTCGGCGGAACTGCAGCGGATCCAGGTCGGCGAGGCGGCCTCCCGCGGCAACCGGTCGGACTGGATGGCGCGCCCCGGCCGCAACCGCTAGGCGCGCCCTGCGGCGAAACAGTCCCGCCGCCGCGGATCCGTCGCGGCTGCGGGAACCTGAGGCCGCACCGGCACTTTCGCATCCGAACCTTTTCGACTGACGGAGCGAAAGCATGGCCGAGAGCGGCACCAGCACCACACCCCGGACCCACAAGACCCGCAACGACACCGACTCGAACGCCAAGAAGGTCTCGATCGACGCCCTGAACGCACGGCTCGCGGACGGCATCGACCTCGCCCTGGCGATCAAGCAGGCGCACTGGAACCTGAGGGGCCGCAGTTCATCGGCATCCACGAGATGCTCGACGGGTTCCGCACCGAGCTGGACGACCCCTCACGATAGGTCGCCGAGCGCGNCGTGCAGCTCGGCGCCACGCCTTCGGATCGCCCAGGTGGTCGCCCGACGCACGAAGCTGCCGCCCT
>NZ_BACT01000315.1:0-4104 GCF_000333255.1 Methylobacterium sp. B1
CGAAGAGGCCCCCCGCGGATGTCCGCCTCGGTGAGGCCGAGGCTGCTGAGCGCCCCGGCCACGTCGCCGCCCGAGACCGCGAAGCCGAGTTCGGCGCTGGCCTCGGCCGCCTCCAGCCCGGTGCGGGCGGCGTGGACGAGGCCCGCGACGGTCAGGTCGCGGTCGTGGTCGGTGAAGCCGAGGGCGAGCCCGTCGCGCCGCCGGAGGGACCAGCAGCGGCACAGAGTGGTCACGCCGCCCGCGAGATGGGCCGCGAAGGCCTCCGGGATGTCGCGCATGGCCTCACGCCTCCTCAGGGCACGATCTCGACGAGCGGCACCTTCGGGATCTCCCCGGCCGTGAAGGCGGCGAGGTCGATGGTCAGCGCGTCGGTGTCGAAGCGGACCGGAACGTCGAAGGCGAAGCCCGCCGTCACCGCGGCGCCCGGGGGCGGGACTTGGCCGGAGGCGAAGGTGACGAGACCGGTTGTCGGATCGCAGGCGAAGGCGCCGGGCTCGATCTCCCGGCCCGAGACCGCCACCCGGACGCTGCCCGACACCGGCTTGGCGATCCGGCGGCGATAGGGCGCAAGACCGGCGCCGTAGGTCTTCACCAGGGGGAAGGCGGTCGCGGTGCCGTCACCCGTGCCGAGAGGCTGGTCGAGGGGCCCGATCGGCCGGCCGGGCGGCCCGGAGCGGCCGTCGACCCGGTCGCGGAACCGGAAGCCGTAGAGCCGCCCGCGCCGCTCCTCGAAGAAGGCGAGCACCGCATGCAGCGCGTCGAGGCCGCGCATGCCGAACCCGGCATCGTAGCGGCGGCGGGAATCGGCCCAGCGGCCGTTCCGGTGCTCCCGGCCCGAGGCCAGGGTCACGATCTCGGTGAGCCGCTGCGGGCCGCCGCTCGCGCGCAGGGACACGTCGAGGGGGAACAACACCTCGTGGAAGTCGTCGGCCATGGCGAACTCGGCGGTTGGAGCGGGGCGTCGGCGGCGGGATCCCTCACGTCGCCCGCTGGCCGCGCGCCACCGCCCGGGCGAGGCTCGCGGTCACCTGGGCCTCGGAGCGGCGGAAGGCTCCCGGGTCGGGAGTCGCGATGTTGACGGTCACGGAAACCGGCCGGGCCTGAGCGCCACCCGCGGCGACGCCGAGCCGCCCGTCCGGACCGCGGCCCAGGGGCAGGATCGCCTCGGGGCCGGCCTCGCCCATGAGGCCGGCCCCCCCCGCCATGGGGAAGTAGGTCGGTGCGGCCACGACACCGCCGGCTGCGAAGGGCTGGACGCGGCCGCCCCGGAACACGCCGCCCCGGGCGAAGCCGGCCTCCGAGCCCGAGCCCAGCATCGCGCCGATGAGGCCCGTGACGCCCGATTGGATCGGCCCGGCCGCCGCCCGCGCCGCCACGCCGGCGAGGCGCGCCCCGATCGTGCCGAGCACCCCGTCGAGGCTGCGACCGGAGGCGGCCCCGCGGGTCAGGGCCGTGTCGAGGCTGCGGCCGAAAGTCTGCGCCAGGCGGTCGAGGGTCTCGAGCTGCCTGATCCGGTCGTCGGCCTGGGTGTCGGTCTCGCTCTCGGCCATCGGGGCGCCTCATGTCGGATCGGGATAGGCGGCGAGCAGCCGCGCGAAGGCGGCGCGGGTCAGCGGCTCCGGCCCGCCGCGCCGGCCGAGCGCGGCGGCGAATTCGCGCGGGGTCGCCGACCAGAAATCGCGGGGTCGCCAGCCCAGAGCGCCGAGGCCGAGGGCCAGGGCGTCGTCCCAGGGGAAGCGGCCCGGAGCCGGACGCGGCGGCAGATCCGCATCCGGCTCTAGGGAGGGTTTGCCGGGCCCGGCGCCTCCCCGAAGGCGGCCGCCAGGACGTCCCCCAGGGCGGCCGAGACGGCATCGAGCCCCCCCGCGAGGGGCAGCCGCGCCACCGCCGCGTCGTCGAGATCGTGGCCGCCGCCCCGCAGGGCGACGCCCAGAAGGGCGATCAGGTCGCGGGCCGAGACGCGGCCGCCCGCGAAGCGCGCGGCGAGGCCCGCAAGATCGCCGGCCTGGAGCGCGGTCTCCAGCTCGGCCAGCGCCCCGAGGGTGAGGCAGAGGGTGTAGCGCTGCCCGCCGAGGTTGAGCGGCACCTCGCCGCGGATCCGGTTGGCCATGGGATTCAGGCCGCCGCGAAGGCGAGTGCGCCGCCGGATTCGAGGCTCATGTCGAAGGTCACCTCGCCGGCATGGTCGCCCCGGTATTCGAGGCTCGCGATCTGGAACGGTCCCTCCAGGGTCCCGAAGGCCGGGATCACGATCTGGAACACCTCGACCGCGCCCTCGAAGAACAGCAGCCGCAGGCGCGCATCCGACGCCTGGTCGCGGAACACGCCGGAGCCGGCGATCGCGGCCCGGCGCACCCCGGCGCCGGCCAGCAATTCGCGCCAGCGCCCGGCGGAATCGGCGTTGGTGACGTCGACGGTCTCGGCGTTGAGGGTGATCTGGCGGCTGCGCAGGCCCGCCACCGCCGTGAAGCCGCCCGCGCCGTCGCCGGCCCGGATCAGCAGGTCCTTGCCCTTCTGCGCGCCCATCGGCCTTCTCCTCACAGGGTCTCGGTGACGGCCTCGACCGTCAGGCTCGCGCGGGCCTCGCCGGTCCGGGCGTCGCGGTGGGCGCGGACGGCCCGCACCCGCAGGGTGACGAGCCGGCAGCCCGCAAGGGGGAGGACGGGCGGCGTCGCGGCGTCCTGCAGCAGGGCCGCCATCCGCGCCGCGGCGTCGAGGGCGGTGCGCACCGAGCCGGCCTGAGCGATCACCACGATCGCGTGGCTGTGCCGGTGGCGCTCGGCGCCGTCGACGGAATCGTCCGTGATCTCGGCGTCGCCGAACAGAGCGTAGACCGGGAGCGTGCCCCGCGGCGGCTCGTCGTAGAGCCGGACCCGGCCGCCCAGCAGGGCGGCCAGGGCGGCATCGGCGGCGAAGCGGGCGATCAGGCCAGCGCGGAGCGCCAGGAGCGGGCCCGGATCGCTCACGACCGGCCCTCCCGGGGCAGTTCCTCGACGTGGCAGATCAGGTCGCGGCCCCGCGCATCCGGCTCGGTGACGGCGCGGATCGCGAAGCGGCGGGGGCCGGCGGCGAGCCGCATGGTCGGGTCGAGCTCGGCCCGGCTCCGCAGGGTGACGCGGTAGGCGGGCAGCGTGTCGGTGCGGCCGCCGGCCGGGCGATCGGCCATCCCCGCCGGGGCTAGGGCCCCCCACAGGACCGGGCCGGCCACGTAGCGGCGCAGCACGCCCCCGAAGCCGTCCGGCTCTTCCAGGGGCCGTTCGAGCACGAAGCGGCGGCGCCGCGCGCCGAGGGGCGGGTGTTGGGACGAGGACGCCATCGGGCAAACTCCGGGAGCGAGCGTCACAGCCGTGTCAGAGCCGCATCCGCCGGAACGGCGCGGCGAGTTCGGCCGCGTCGGTACGGGCGGCATCGGGCTCGTCGCCGCGATGCTCGTAGCGGGCGGCGGCGAGACGCAGGATCGCGAGGCGCAGAGGCTCGGGGAGCGGCGGCCCGTCGCCGCCGTATCCCGCCGCGACCTCGATCAGGATCGTGCGGCCGGCGGGATCCGGCACGGCGGGATCGATGCGCAGCGACGGCGCCTCGCCCGGATCGGGGCCGAAGCGCACGAGCCCCGCGGCGAGGTCGGAGACGTCCCCCGAAGCCTCCGCGAAGCCGGCGCGGAGGAGCGCGACCAGGGGGCTCAGGGGCAGCGGCACTTGCCCGTCCGGCGGCCATGCGGACAGGGCGATCCGGTAGCGGCCCGGGATCAGGATCCGGCGGGTCTCGATCTCCAGGCTCGCGCGCGCCGCACTGATCAGGGCCTGGAGCAGCCCGTCCTCGTCGGCGCCCGCATCGGACTCGAACCGCAGGTAGGCGCGCAGGTCGGGCACGCCCACCGGCTCGACGGCGGCGGCCTCGATGCGTAACGGGATCATCGCGCGTCTCTCTGCAGGTGGTCCGATGCCGATCTCGAAGCGCCGCCCGGTGCGCCACCCGGCGGGGGGGAGCCTTGCGGCGGCCTTCGCGGCGGCCCTGGCGCCGATCCTGGCGTTCGCCGCCCTCCCGGCGCAGGCGGTGGTCGGCGGCACCGAGGCCCCGGCCGGCGGGGCCGTGATGGTCCTGTCG
>NZ_BACT01000314.1:0-2833 GCF_000333255.1 Methylobacterium sp. B1
GTGAGCCAGATCGGCTTGCCGGCCGGCACCCAGGCGGTGCTGCGGGTCTCGACGCCGCCGTCGCGCTCCATGTGCGGGCTCGACCACCACGCGACGAGATCCTTGGCCCGGTAGAGCCACGGCTTGCCGGCGGCGCCGTCGGTGATCGGCCGGCGCGCCTGGGCGGCCCGGTCGTCCGCGTCGGCGTAGTACCAGTCGAAGGCCTCGCCGGACGCGCCGCGCGCCTTGAGATAGGCCCGGTCGGCGATGTCGCCCGTCACCGCGAGGTCGGCGTGGTCCGGGTCGTCGCGCCAGTCGGAGACGGGCGGGTACCAGTCGATCCCCACGGCGCCGATGTTCGGATCGGCGAAGAGCGCGTCCAGGGGGAAGCGCACCGTGGCGCCGCCGTCGCGGACATGGGCGCCGTATTCGGTCCAGTCGGCGCCGTAGACCAGGGTGACCGCCGGGCCGAGGCGTTCGCGGAGCGCGGCGGCGAGGTCGCGCAGGGCGTCCACGGCCGGGTAGCCGGCGGCGCCGCGCACGCGGGTGAGGCCGACGAGTTCGCTGCCGATCACGAAGGCCGCGAGCGGCACCCCGGAGGCCGCCCAGCCGGCCGCGAGGCCGGCGTAGTGGAGCAGAGCGGCACGGTACCCACCCGCGAAGAAGGCCGCGACCTGCGCGTCGGCCGCGGCGGTCCCGTCCGGACTTCCCGGGCAGCCCGGGGCCGGATCGCAGGTGATGCGGCCGCGCCAGGGATAGGCGGGCTGCGCGGCGCCGGGGACGTGCGGGTCGGGCAGCGCATTGCCGGCCGGCACGTCCATCATGACGAACGGATAGAGCGACACCGCGAGCCCCCGGCGCGCCAGCTCGACCACCAGCCGGGTCAGGCCCGCATCCGCGGGGGTGCCGCCATAGGCCGGGCTGCCGTCCGGCAGGGTCGAGACCACCTCGGCCCGGTCGCGGGTGATCCCGGCAACGCGCCAATCCTCCGGCAGTGCGCGCTTGTGGGCGGCCTCGACCTTCGGCACGACCCGGCAGGATCCTGCCCGCAGGTCGGTGCCGAACCACGTCGCCACCACGGCGACCCGGCGCAGGTTCGGGCAGAGCGCCTGGAGGGAGTCGAGGGAGGCGACGACATCGGTGCCGCGCTGGAGCTGGTGCCGGTTGGCGGTCTCGGTCCGGCCGAGCCCGAGATCGACGGTGACCCGGTCCGGATCGAGGCCGAACTCGCTGGCGCCGGGGATCAGGTCGACGGCCCGCACCCGGGCGAACAGGCCGTTGACCGGGCGGATCACCTCGAAGGCGAATTGCGGGACGCGGTTGCCGAAGGTGGCGAGCGGCAGGTTCTCGAACACCACATAGGCGAGGCCGCGATAGGCCGGCGCGTTCTCAGCCCCCTCCTTGGCGACGATGAGCGGGTCGGGCTCCTGGCCGGGGCCGCCGGTATGGACCCGAAGGTTCAGGCCGACCTGGTCGATCTCCTTGCCGTCCGCCCAGATCCGGCGGACGAAGGCGATCTCGCCCTCGCACAGACCGACCGCGAGGTTGGCAAAGTAGGTGTAGCGGGTCGTGACGGTCCTCTGGCCGCCCGTCAGGCCGCCCATGGCCTTGGCGGGCGCGGCGGCGCGCTGCACCGCGGTGTTGGCGACCTCCCGCGGACGGGTCGCCCAGATCAGGGTGCCGCCGATCCGCGCCCGGCCGTAGACCCGCGGGATCGGATCGCCCTCGGTGGAGGTGAGCCCGGCCACGTCGGCGAGCCGCGGCCCTTCGACGAAGCGCGTAGACCGCCCGGACCCCGACAGGGCGCCGCCCAGCGCCGCGCCCGCGACCGAGCCGAGCGCCCGCCCGACCATGCCGCCGATCGGACCGCCGAGGGCGGTGCCCACCGCCGCGCCGGCCGAGGACAGGATCAGCGTCGCCATGGCGGGGCTCCGAGATCGACCTGTTCGCCATCGACTCGGCAGTCTCGATGCGCACCGCGGCCGGGCCGCAGGTCGGACTCGGCGACGCCGCGGCGGCCCGACGGGACGTCCGGAAACCGGAACACCCCCGTCACGTGCCGACGCCACCAGCCGGTGAGCGCCACCTCGGCGACCACCGCGCCGTCGTGGGCATGGATCATGGCGCCGTCGCCGGTGGCGATGGCGCAGTGGCGGGCCGGCAGGTGGCGGCGGAAGGCGAAGAGCAGGACGTCGCCCGGCCGCGGCGCGCAGGCCGCGGGCCTATCCGGCACCGGCACGAGGTGGCGGGCGGCCGCTTCGGTGAGGGGGTCGGTCCCGGGCGCGGCCGATTCCGCCCAGGTTCCTGAATAGGGGGGCGGCCCCTCCGGCTCGTCCCCGTAGAGCCCGCGCCAGACCCCGCGCAGCAAGCCCAGACAGTCGCACCCTACGCCCCGGAGCGAGGCCTGATGCCGGTAGGGCGTGCCCAGCCACAGGCGCGCCTCGCCGAGCGCCGCAACACCGATATCCCGCCGCATCGCGCTCATCGGAACAGGCTCCCGCCGTCGAGGACGTGGTCGGAGCCCGGCACCGCGCGCATCACCGCGTCGTTGCCGGGCATGTGCGGGAAGCCCTGGAAATTGACCGCATTGGCGAAGCGGTCGCGGCACGTGGCGAAGCGCTTGTCGCACCCGGCCGTGAGGCTGAAACCGTCGCCGACGGCGACCGGCCGGGGTGGCACGGTCCAGAGCTCGATCAGGGACCCGAGCTGGAGGCGCAGATCCGCCGCGAGCCCGGCATTGGCCCCCGCGGTCCAGGTGAGCCGCCCGCCGGTGAACAGGCCGTCCGCGAAGGCGCCGACGAGCGTCGCCGCGAGCGTGGCCGGCTCCGGCACGCCGGTCACCCGGCCGGTGGTC
>NZ_BACT01000313.1:0-6320 GCF_000333255.1 Methylobacterium sp. B1
ACCACCGCCCCGAGCANGATCAGCAGGACCAGCGGCTTGTAGTAGAGGCGCAGGCCGACGCCACCGTCCTGCCCGATCTCGCCGAGGCTCGCATAGACCTGGCTGGCGCCGATCGTCAGCAGCCCGGACTCCGTCACCGCCATCTGCGGGCTCGGGTAGAAGCGCTTGCCGGTCTCGACCTGGCCGACCTCGTCGCCGGCCCGGGTGCGGATCGTCAGGTAGGCGGCGGCCTCCTCGTAGTTCGGTCCCTTGCGCGGCGCGACCCGGTCCAGGGTGGCCGTGTAGGGCCCCGTCGCCAGGGTCTGGCCGGGCTTGAGGGTCGCCAAGCCCTCGGTGGCCCAGCCCTGCGCGGCGATGCCCAGCACCACCACGCCGACCCCGGCATGGGCGATGGCGGTGCCCCAGGCCGAGCGCGGCAGGCCGAAGGCGCGGCGCCCGATCTGGCCGAGCGAGCGGGCTCGGCTCGCCCCGTAGCCCCGGGCGCGGGTGACGATCTCCAGGGCGGAGCCGATCAGCAGATAGGCGCCGAGGCCGATCCCCACCGGCGCCAGGACCGGGCCGCCCCAGGTGAGGGCCAGGACCACGAAGCCGACGACCAGGGCCACCGCCAGCGCGGCGAAGAGGCGCTGGGCGGCGGCGAGCACGTCGCCGCGCTTCCAGGCCAGTGCCTGCCCCACGGGCACGATCAGCAGCAGCGGGATCGCGAGCGGCACGAAGGTGGAATTGAAGAAGGGCGGCCCGACCGTGATCTTCTCGCCGGTCAGCATCTCCAGCACCAGCGGGTAGAGGGTGCCGACCAGCACGGTGGCGCAGGCCGCCACCAGGAAGAGGTTGTTGAGGACGAGCGAGCCCTCGCGGGAGATCGGCGCGAACAAGCCGCCCTGCCGGAGCAGCGGCGCGCGCCACGCGAACAGCGTCAGCGAGCCGCCGATGAACAGCACCAGGATCGCCAGGATGAAGACGCCGCGGGTCGGGTCGGTGGCGAAGGAATGCACCGAGGTGATGACCCCGGAGCGGACCAGGAAGGTGCCGATCAGCGAGAGCGAGAAGGTCAGGATGGCGAGCAGCACCGTCCAGACCTTCAGGGCGTCGCGCTTTTCCATCACTACCGTGGAGTGGAGCAGCGCCGTGCCGGCGATCCACGGCATCAACGAGGCGTTCTCGACCGGATCCCAGAACCACCAGCCGCCCCAGCCGAGTTCGTAATAGGCCCAATAGGAGCCCATCGCGATTCCGAGGGTCAGGAAGCACCACGCGGTCAGCGTCCAGGGCCGCACCGCCCGCGCCCAGACGGCGTCGATCCGCCCGTCGATCAGCGCGGCCACCGCGAAGGCAAAGCTGATCGAGAAGCCGACATAGCCGACATAGAGGAGCGGCGGATGGATCGCGAGGCCGGGATCCTGCAGCAGCGGGTTGAGGTCGTTGCCCTCGAGCGGCGCCGGGATCACGCGGGTGAACGGGTTCGAGGTCGTGATGATGAACAGCACGAACACGAAGGTGATCAGCCCCTGCACGCCCAGGGTGTTGGCCCGCAGCCGCGGCGGCACCGCGTTCTTGGCGGCGGCCACGCAGGCGCCGAACAGCGTGAGGATCAGCACCCAGAGGAGCATCGAGCCCTCGTGGTTCCCCCAGACGCCGGAGAGCTTGTAGATCAGCGGCTTCTGCGTGTGCGAATTCTCGACGACGTTCTGGACCGAGAAATCGGAGGTGACGTGCGCCCAGGTGAGCGCCGCGAACGCGAACAACACGCAGGCGAAGGCGCCGAGCGCCGCCTGCGAAGCGGTCTGGCGCAGGGCCGGATCGCCCGAACGTGCCGCCCAGATCGGCATCACCATCTGGACGAGGGAGATCGCCAGCGCGAGCGCGAGGGCGAAGTGACCGGTCTCGACGATCATGCGGGTTCCCTCACCGCTCGCTGCGGGGGCCGAGGGTGCTGTCCGCCGCCGCCGTAGCGGGTTTCGGCGCCGGGGCCGCCTTGTTCGGCCCCCCCTCCTGCCAGCGCCCCTGCGCCTTCAGCGCGTCGGCCACCTCGCGGGGCATGTAGGATTCGTCGTGCTTGGCGAGCACCGTGTCGGCGCGGAACTCGCCGCCGGGCTCCAGGACCCCCTCGGCGACCACGCCCTGCCCTTCCCGGAACAGGTCCGGCAGCAGCCCCTTGTAGTGGACCGCGACGGTGGCGTTCGTGTCGGTGACGGCGAATTCGACCGTCTGGTCCGGGCCGCGCCTGAGCGAGCCGTCCTTCACCAGACCGCCGAGCCGCAGGCGCGTACCCGGGGCGATGGCCTGCTGGGCGATGTCGGTGGGCGAGCGGAGAAACACGATCGAGCCGCTCATGGCGTACAGGATCAGCCCCACGGCGAGCGCCAGCACGCTGCCGCAGGCGGCGATCAGGATCAGGCGGCGTTTCTTACGCGTCACGATACTTCCACCCCGCGGTCCGGCGCGCGGAGACCCGCCCCGACCGGAACCGTTCTCATTCTAGTCTTGAGGGTGTCGGCTCCAGGCGCCCGCGGGTCAAGGGCGGGCATCAGGACCGATTGTCGTACGGGCCCCGTCCCGCGCAGGCGGCCTCACGATTTCGCGGTGTAGCGGATCGGGCTTGTCAGGGATTCGGCTTGGCGGCGAGGTCCAGCTCCCGGGCGAGTCCGTCGAGCCGCGCCACCGCGTCGCTGTTGGCGGCCAGCGCCATCCGGGCGCGGTCGAGGGCCTTCACGGCCTGGTCGCGCTCGCCCAGCGCGCTGTAGGAGCGCACGAGGCGCATCCACTCGTCCGGCGTGCCGCCCCGCGCGGCGAGGCGCCGGTCGAGCCCCTCGACCATGCTGCGAATCGCCGCCTGCTGCTCCGCCTGCGGCATGGCGCGCACCGCCGCCATCGCGGCCTCCTTCTCGGCCTGCGCGGTCGGGCCGGCCTCACCCGACCCGGCGGGCCCGGGCGCCGCGCCCTCCGCGCCGAGTCCCACGGCGCGGGCGCCCTGCTCCACCTGGGCGAGCCCCTGCGGGTCACCCGCGAGGGCGGTCCGGGCCCGGGCCAGGGCGGCGGCCGCCTGATCGGGCTCGCCGAGGACCACCCGCGACCGGACGAGCCTCAGCCATTCGTCGGAGGTGCCGCCGCCGGCCTTGAGGCGGGCATCGAGACCGTCGACCATGCCGCGGATCGCCGCCTGCTGCTCGGCCGGGATCTTCGGGGCGGCCTGGGGCGTCGTCGGGGGCGGCGGCGGCTCGCCCTTGAGGCGGGCGAGGCTCTGCTTGACGTTTCCGAGCCAGGGGGCGGTCCGGGGGCTGCTGGCCTCGAGTTCGGTGAGCTGGCGGATTGCCTCACCGGTATCGCCGGCCTGCTCGGCCGCCCGGGCCAGATAGAAGCGCGGCTTCGGGGCGTTCGGCTCCTTGGCCTGGGCCTTCTCGAACAGGGCCTTGGCCTCGGGCGAGACGGTGCCGTCGCCGGCCGCCGTGAGGGCTTCGGCTTGATCGGCGAGGGTGTCGGCGGTCTCGCCCTTCAGGCGCGCGATGTTGGCGTAGGCGCGGGCGGCATCGTCGAAGCGGCCGGTGCGCATGTAGACCGGGGCGAGCACCGCCCAGCCGCGGGCGTCGTTCGGGTCCCGGGCGAGGCGCGCCTCGATCTGCCCCACCGCCTTCATGAGTTCGTCGGCCCCGCCGCGGGTGGCCTGCCGGTCGGCTTCCGTCTGGGCGGGCAGTTCGGGCGAGCCGTAGAGGCCGTAGGCGATCAGCGCCACGAGGGGAATGGTGGAGAGCGCGAAGGCCGAGGCCGCCCGCCGCCGGCGCAGGCGCGGCTCGGCCGGGCGCGCGGCCTCGACGAGGCCGGCATCCTCGGCCTCGCGCTGCGCCTCGCGGCTTGCCCGGAGCAGTCGGCGGGCCGCCTCGGCCTTGGCGGTCTCGGCCTCGTCCGGAGCGATCAGGCCGCGTTCGAGGTCGCGGTCGATCTCGGCGATCTGATCCTCGTAGAACGCGGTCTCGGTGGCGAGCCCGCTCCCGCCCGCCTCGCCGGTCGGCACGGCGGCGCGCCGCGACATCGGCCAGAGCAGGCCGAGAACGGTCGCCGCGGTCATGGCCGCCAGAATGAACCAGATCGCCGTCATGGACCTTTCCGCCAACGAGCCGGACCGGCCCGCCCCTCCCCACGCCCTGTGGAGCCGGCAGCGTGATGCCACGACGCCTCCCGACGGCGGCACGGTGTCACGCAACTCTCCCACGATGACAAGGGCCTGGGCTGGGCCATGAGGCCGCGTCGGCCTCACACCGCCCCCTCGCGGAACTCGCGGACGGCCTCAGTGGGTCGCGGTGCCGACGGGCAGGTCGCCCGGCACCTCCAGCACCGCCCGCAGGCCGCCGAGCGCTCCCTCCTCCAGGGTGAACCGCCCCCGGTACAGGGCGGCGAGGTCGGCCACGATCGACAGGCCGAGGCCGGATCCGGGCTTCGATTCGTCGAGGCGCCGCCCCCGGCCGAGCACGGCCTGGCGGGCCTCCGGCGGCAGGCCGGGGCCGTCATCCTCGATGGCGACGACGAGGTGGGGATAATCGTCCTTGTCGACCGCCTCGGCCCGGATCGCCACCCGGCCGTGGGCCCATTTCGACGCGTTGTCGACGAGGTTGCCGACCATCTCCTCGAAGTCCTGGCGCTCGCCGCGGAAGCGCAGGCCGGGAGGCACGTGGACGTCGTAGGCGATATCCTTGTCCCGGTAGATCTTCCCGAAGGTGCGCACGAGGCCGGCCAGCGCCGGCTCCACCTCGGTCGAGGTGCCGAGCGTGCCGGCGAGCGCCGCGGCCCGCGCCCGGTCCAGATGGTAATTGACCTGATCGCGCATCACCGCAGCCTGCTCGCGGATCTTGTGCGTCAGCTCCTCGGGGGCATCGGAGGCGCCGACCTCGTTGACGATGATCGAGAGCGGCGTCTTCAAGGCGTGGGCGAGGTTGCCGACCTGGGTGCGGGCGCGCTCCAGGATCTCCCGGTTGGTCTCGATCAGGAGGTTCACCTCGCCGGTGAGCGGCGCGATGTCGCGGGGATAGGTACCGGTGATGCGGTCGGCCTCGCCCCGGCGCACGGCGCCCAGCGCCGCACGCATCTTCTTGAGCGGCGCGAGGCCGAACCGGATCTGCAGCAGGGTTGTGATCGCCAGCGACAGGCCCAGCAGGCCGAAGGTGATGGTCAGCGAATTGCGGAACCGGTCGACGTCGTTGACGATCTCGTCGGCGGGACCCGCGACCCGGACCGTGTAGCGGCCCTCCTCGCCGAGATCGACGTCGCGCTCCATGATGCGCAGGAGGCGCCCGTCCTGCCCCTTGCCGTAGCCCTGGCGGATCTGGCCGACGCCAGCCTTGCCGTCCGAATCGGTGGCCGCCGGCAGCGGCACGCCGACCAGCGAGCGGGAGGTGCGCACGTCCCGCGGCTTCGCGTCGGGCTTGCCGACCTGCCAGTACCAGCCGGACAGGGGCAGGTCGAAGCGCGGATCGCCCAGCGAGAAGGTCCGGCTCTCGGGATCGTTGGGCGAGACGAGATCGGTGGCGAGGTTGTTGGCGAAGACGAGGAGCCGGCTGTCGAAGGAGCGCTCGGTGTTCTCGCGATAGAGGGTCGTGAGGATCCAGGCCGCGATCAGCAGGATCGCGGAGCTCGACAGGAACGCCGACACGGCGAGCCGCACCGCGATGGAGCGGCGGCGCAGGGAGAAGAGGCCGATGAGGTCGATCATGGATGCGTCGGTCGCTCAGACGGGCGGCGGCGCATCGTCGAACACGGCGCCCCGCATCAGCGGGCGCGCCGTGCGGACGAACGCGCCGCGCGCGACCCGCCAGCCGTCGCCAACCACGACCTGCAAGAAGGTGTCGTCGATGTCGGCATCCGGCCGCGCGGAGCGCTCCACCACACAGGTCTTCGACACCGACGAGACGCCCCCGCCCATGCCGTTGAGCTGCCGCCCGAACGGGTCGGGACTGTCCATGGTGGAGAGGAAGACCGGCTCCCGGGCGGCGACATCTCCCGGTACGTCCCGGCGGTGCAGCATCAGCGCCTTGCTGGTGCCGCCGCGCATGAAGACGGCCGGCAGCGTGCCGGAACGTGCGGCCGCGCTCACATCCGCGCCGGCGGCTGGTTGGGATCCACGAGATAGCCGAGGCCGCGCACGGTCTGGATCAGGTCCACCGCGAGCTTCTTGCGCAGGCGGCCCACGAATACCTCGATCGTGTTCGAGTCACGGTCGAAATCCTGATCGTAGAGGTGCTCGGTGAGTTCGGCCCGGGACACGACCCGGCCGGTATGGTGCATCAGGTAGGAGAGCAGCCGGTACTCGGGCTCGTCAGTTCACCGGGCGC
>NZ_BACT01000312.1:0-1988 GCF_000333255.1 Methylobacterium sp. B1
CCAGCCAGAACAGACCGCGTGAACCGGTGCGCACGATGGTGACGTCGAGACCGCGGCGCTCGTCCCGGCGAAGAGGGCGCGGGCGACCTTGTTGGCGCCGAGGCCGAGGGCGACGGCATCGCGGGGAATGTAGAGGGTCACGCTCACTGGCGCACCTCCGTCAGTGCAGCTTCGAGGGCGTCGGCGGTCAGGTGCGCGACGGGCTCACCGTCCACCAGCGCGGCGGGACCGTTGGCGCAGAGGCCGAGGCAGTAGACCGGCTCCACCGTGGCGCTGCCGTCGGCGGTGGTCTCGTGCCAGCCGCAGCCGAGGCGGCCGAGGATCTCGCGATGGAGCTTGTCGGAGCCCATGGCCTGGCAGGCCTCGGCCCGGCACAGCTTCACCTCGTGGCGGCCGGCGGGGTGGGCGCGGAAATCGTGGTAGAAGGTGATGCAGCCGTGCACCTCGGCGCGCGACAGGTTCAGCGCGTCCGCGATCAGCGGCACGGCGCCGGAATCCACGTAGCCGAACGTCTCCTGCAGCGCGTGCAGGATCGGCAGCGTGGCCCCTTCGAGATGGGTGTGTTCGGCGATGATCCCGGATGCGCGCTCCGCGCTCCAGGGCTCGTGACGCGCCATGGTTTCCAGCCCAGTCTGTTCCTGTTCTAATGCGAAGAGGAACAGAAATGCCGGTTGGCTTCAATCGCGCAGTCCGGTCGCTCGACAAAGGACGTTTGTCGAGCTGTAACCCGGCCGACCGCGCCTCGGCCGATCCCGGCTAATTCTTTGTCAGAAATTCATTTTTTGAATCGGAGCGGTGACGGACCACATCTGCGTGCGGCGCAACATGAATTTGTGCCCTGCAATAAATTGCATCCACACGGTGAATCTGCTCGCTCGTCCGCCTCTGCCTTTCCGAGCGGCGCGAGCCATGCACCTCCGCGACGCTGGCCCGTGTCCCGTCACCCTGGATCGTAGGGCGCGTGGGTCGCCTTCGTCCGGCGGCGACAGGGAGCGACCGAGGGAGGGCATCCGGGTTGCCTGCGCGCCCCGCTCGCAGGGACGACCTGCGCAGGCCGGAGGCCACGCAGGCGGCTCGTCAGAACTCCATCTCCAGTTCCTCGATCTCGTCCGGCTCGTCGGCAGCGGCTTCCGCCCATTCCACCATCAGCGGCCAGTGCAGGATCGTGTCGCGGTAGGCGGCGGCGCGGGGCGGCAGGGCGACGTCGTAGGTGCGGAAGCGGGTGCAGACCGGGGCATACATGGCGTCCGCCAGGCACGGTCGCGCTCCGAACAGGTACGGCCCGTCGTAGCGATCCAGGCAATCGTCGAAGATCGTCACGATACGCTCGATGTCGGCCTTCGCGCCGTTGAACACCCGGAAGTCAGGGTGGAAGGCACGCAGGTTCATCGGCAGGGCCGAGCGGAGATTGACGAAGCCGGAATGCATCTCGCCGGAGATGGACCGGCAATGGGCGCGCTCCGCCGCGTTGCCGGGAAGGAAACCGGCCGCGGGAAAAGTCTCGGCGAGGTATTCGGCGATGGCCAGGGTGTCCCAGACGACCACGTCGCCGTGGCGCAGGCGCGGCACCAGGAACGACGGCGACAGGTGCAGCAGCTCCGCCCGGCTGGTGGCATCCGTGCCGGACAGGACCTCGGTCTGGAAGTCGAGACCGGCCATTCGGCAGATCAGCCAGCCCCGCAGCGACCACGAGGAATAATTGCGGCTCGAGATGGTGAGCGTAGCGGCCGTCATCGTCCTGCCCCGGGGCGCGTCGCCGATCATGCGGTCTGCGAAGCCCGATCCAAGACTCGTGCCGAATGGGGCGGGCGAATCGCTACCGCCCCCAATTCTAATCGCGTCGCAGCAGCGCCGCGACCTCCGCCTGCTCGGCGGCCGACAGAGTCCGGACCGGTGCGGGCGGCCGGCGGCGGGCGAGGCGCCACAGGCCGAAGCCGCCCAGCAGCACCGCCAGAACCGGGGTCAGCCAGAGCAGCAGGGTGGCAGCG
>NZ_BACT01000311.1:0-5986 GCF_000333255.1 Methylobacterium sp. B1
GGATTTCACGCGCGGAATCGGGGAGAGCAGGCGCGAGGACACGCACTTCCCAAGGTTTCGGCCGGTCGGGTCCGGCGGGAAAAGGACGGTTCGATGAAGAAGGTCTACACGGATGCCGCCGCGGCCCTGGCCGGCCTCCTGCACGACGACATGATGGTGATGTGCGGCGGCTTCGGCCTCTGCGGCATCCCGGACGAGCTGATCGAGGCGGTGCGCCTCTCGGGCGTCAAGGGTCTCACCGTCGTCTCGAACAATGCCGGCATCGACGGGGTCGGCCTCGGCAAGCTTCTGGACACCCGCCAGGTCCGGAAGATGATCTCGTCCTACGTGGGCGAGAACAAGGAATTCGCCCGGCAGTATCTCGGTGGCGAGCTGGAGATCGAGTTCAACCCGCAGGGCACGCTCGCCGAGCGGATCCGCGCCGGCGGCGCCGGCATCCCGGCCTTCTTCACCAAGACCGGCGTCGGCACCAAGGTCGCCGAGGGCAAGGAGGTCCGCGAGTTCGATGGCGAGCATTACGTCATGGAGCGCGGCCTGTTCGCCGACCTCGCCCTGGTCCATGCCCATACGGGCGACACCGAGGGGAACCTGCGCTACCGGATGACCGCGCGCAACTTCAACCCGATGATGGCCACCGCCGCCAAGATGACGGTGGCGCAGGTCGAGCATCTCGTGAAGCCGGGCGAGATCGATCCGGACACGATCCACACGCCCGGCATCTTCGTGAAGCGCATCGTCGACGTGGGCGTGCGCGACAAGCGCATCGAGCAGCGCACGACGCGCAAGCGCAACGATGCGACCCCGGCCGCCGCGGCCGGCGGCGGCACGCACTGACCGGACGGGAAGGGAGCGAGAACGATGGCCTGGACCCGCGAGCAGATGGCGGCGCGCGCCGCCAAGGAGCTGGAGGACGGCTTCTACGTGAACCTCGGCATCGGCATCCCGACGCTGGTGTCGAACTACATCCCCGAGGGCATGTCGGTGCAGCTCCAGTCGGAGAACGGCATGCTGGGCATGGGCCCCTTCCCCTACGAGGGTGAGGAGGATCCGGACCTGATCAACGCCGGCAAGCAGACGATCACCGCCCTGCCGACGACGAGCTACTTCTCCTCGGCGGATTCCTTCGGGATGATCCGCGGCGGGCACATCAACCTGTCGATCCTCGGCGCCATGCAGGTGGCCGGCAACGGCGACCTCGCCAACTGGATGATCCCCGGCAAGATGGTGAAGGGGATGGGCGGCGCCATGGACCTCGTGGCCGGGGTGAAGCGCGTGGTCGTGGTGATGGAGCACGTCGCCAAGAACAAGGACGGCACCGAGAGCCCGAAGCTGCTCAAGGCCTGCGACCTGCCGCTCACCGGAACCCAGGTGGTCGATCTGGTGATCACCGATCTCGGCGTGTTCGCCATCGACAAGAAGGGCGACGGCGGCATGACGCTGATCGAACTCGCCGACGGCGTCACCGAGGACGAGATCCGCAAGAAGACCGAGGCCGACTTCACGGTCGCCCTCAAGAACTGACATCCGCAGGCCCGGCGACCGACGTCGCCGGGTCCAACGGGGCGATGGCCGCCCAGATTGGGCGGCCATCGCATGACGGCGCGGGCGCCCTTCAGACGCGCCCGATGTCGGCGCACCTCGTCAGCGCCAGCCCCCCTTCACGCATCGGCACAGGCCAGACGCGAAACGCCCCCCTCTCCCGGTCGGAAGAGGGGGGCGTTTCGCGTGATCCTTTGCCGCTCCGCTCCGGCCGGGTCAGAGCCCGAACCCTCCGACCTGTGCCGATCGGTCAGCCCGCGTCGCTGGCGCCCGCGCCCGCGAGTTGCGGATCCCGGGTCGCGGGCCGCACCGGGCTGTCGGCCGCCGGCTCCTCGCCCTGCAACGCCCGCCGCACGTAGCTGTCGACCCGGTCGCCCTGCTCCGGGAGGGCGGCCTCGAGATGCGCGATCATCTTGGGCGTCCAGAACGCCTTGATGTGCTTCTGGACCCCGGCGACCGCCTCCTCCTCCGGGTAGGACCGGAAGAAGGTGGCGATCTGGTTGGCCATGCGGACGAGCTTGTCCGCCTGCGTCACGGCACTCATCGGATACTCTTACTCCGCCGCGTCGAGCGCAGTGCCCTGGGAATTGGCGATCCGGGTCAGGGAGAAGTCCTCCTCGTAGAACTTCGCCTGCCAGTCGGACGGCCGGTTGGTCCGCCGGACCTGCACCGCCGTCACCTTGTACTCGGGGCAGTTGGTCGCCCAGTCCGAGTAGTCGGTGGTGATGACGTTGGCGCCGGTCTTGGCGTGGTGGAAGGTCGTGTAGACCACGCCCGGCTGCATCCGCTCGGAGATCTTGGCCTTGAGGGCGATGTCGCCCGAGCGGCTCTCCAGAGCGACGAGATCGCCGTCGACGATGCCGCGCAGCTCCGCGTCGAACGGGTGGATCTCCAGCACGTCCTCCTCGTGCCAGCGCGAGTTCTCGGTGCGCCGGGTCTGCGCGCCGACATTGTACTGGGAGAGGATCCGGCCCGTGGTGAGGATCAGCGGGAACTTCGCCCCCGTCCGCTCCTCGGTGGCCACGAACTCGGTGATCATGAACCGACCCTTGCCGCGGACGAACCGGTCCACGTGCATCATCGGCGTCCCGAGCGGCGCCTTCTCGTTGCAGGGCCACTGCACCGAGCCGAGCTCGTCGAGCTTGGCGTAGGACACGCCGGTGAAGCTCGGGGTGAGCGAGGCGATCTCGTCCATGATCTCGGACGGGTGGCTGTACTCCATCTTGTAGCCCAGCGCGTTGGAGAGCAGCACGGTGCCCTCCCAGTCGCCGTAGCCGCCCATCGGGGCCATCACCTTGCGGACCCGCGAGATGCGGCGCTCGGCGTTGGTGAAGGTGCCGTCCTTCTCCAGGAACGAGGCGCCCGGCAGGAAGACGTGGGCGTATTTGGCGGTCTCGTTCAGGAACAGATCCTGGACGACGATGCACTCCATCGCCATCAGGCCCGAGGTGACGTGGTGCGTGTCCGGGTCGGACTGCGCGATGTCCTCGCCCTGGATGTACATGCCCTTGAACGAGCCCTCGACGGCCTCGTCGAGCATGTTGGTGATGCGCAGGCCCGGCGCGTTGTCGAGCTTGGCGCCCCAGAGGGCCTCGAAGCTCTCGCGGGTGGCGTCGTCCGAGACGTGGCGGTAGCCGGTGAGCTCGTGCGGGAACGAGCCCATGTCGCAGGAGCCCTGCACGTTGTTCTGGCCGCGCAGCGGGTTCACGCCGGCGCCGAGCTTGCCGATGTTGCCGGTGGCCATGGCGATGTTGGCCATGCCCATCACCATGGTCGAGCCCTGGCTGTGCTCGGTGACGCCCAGACCGTAGTAGATGCCGGCCGCGCCGCCCTTGGCGTAGAGCCGGGCCGCCCCGCGGACTTCCGCCGGGTCGAGACCGGTGAAGGGCTGCTGGCTCTCCGGGGAGTGCCGCTCATCGGCGATGAACCGGGCCCAGGACTCGAACTCGGCGAGGTCGCAGCGCTCGCGGACATAGGCTTCGTCGATCAGACCCTCGGTGACGATCACGTGCGCCAGCGAGTTGATGAAGGCGACGTTGGAGCCGGGCTTCAGCGGCAGGTGATAGTCGGCCTTGATGTGGGGCGACTTCACGAGGTCGATCTTGCGCGGATCGGCGACGATCAGCTTGGCGCCCTGGCGCAGGCGCTTCTTCATCCGCGAGCCGAAGACCGGATGGCCGTCGGTGGGGTTGGCGCCGATCACCAGGATCACGTCGGAATGCTCCACCGACTTGAAGTCCTGTGTGCCGGCCGAGGTGCCGAGCGTCGACATCAGGCCGTAGCCGGTCGGCGAGTGGCAGACGCGGGCGCAGGTATCGACGTTGTTGTTGCCGAAAGCGGCGCGCACGAGCTTCTGGACGAGGTAGGCCTCCTCGTTGGTGCAGCGCGACGAGGTGATGCCGCCGACCGAATCCTTGCCGTACTTGGCCTGGATCCGCTTGAACTCGCTCGCGGCCCGGTCGATGGCCTCCTCCCAGGAGACCTCGCGCCACGGATCCGTGATCTTCTCGCGGATCATCGGCTTGGTGATGCGGTCCTTGTGGGTGGCGTAGCCGTAGGCGAAGCGGCCCTTCACGCAGCTATGGCCCTCATTGGCCTTGCCGCCCTTGTAGGGGACCATGCGGACGACGCGCTCGCCCTGCATCTCGGCCTTGAACGAGCAGCCGACGCCGCAATAGGCGCAGGTCGTCACCTCGGCGTGCTCGGGCTGGCCGTACTCGTGGATCGACTTCTCCTGAAGCGTCGCAGTCGGGCAGGCCTGCACGCAGGCGCCGCAGGAGACGCATTCCGACTCGAAGAAGTTGGTCGGGCCGGCTGCCACGCGGCTGTCGAAGCCGCGGCCCGCGATGGTCAGCGCGAAGGTGCCCTGGACCTCTTCGCAGGCGCGCACGCAGCGGTTGCAGACGATGCACTTCGACGGGTCGTAGGTGAAGTACGGGTTCGACTCGTCCTTCGGCAGATACTTCTCGGCGCTCGGCTTGACGTGGTTGTCGCCGTCATAGCCGTAGCGGACGTCCCGAAGGCCGACGACGCCGGCCTGCGTCTGCAGCTCGCAATCGCCGTTGGCCGCGCAGGTCAGGCAGTCCAGCGGGTGATCGGAGATGTAGAGCTCCATCACACCCTTGCGGAGCTTGGCGAGCTTCTCGTTCTGCGTGTGGACGACCATGCCGTTCTCGGCCGGGGTCGTGCAGGAGGCTGGGGTGCCGCGCCGGCCCTCGATCTCCACGAGGCAGAGGCGGCAGGAGCCGAACGGCTCCAAGCTATCGGTGGCGCAGAGCTTCGGGATCTGCGTCCCGGCATGCATCGCCGCCGCCATCACCGAGGTGCCCGCCGGCACCGTCACAGACATGCCGTCGATCGTCAGCGTGACGGTCTGCTCCGCCACGCGGATCGGCGTGCCGTAGTCGATCTCCTTGATCAGGCCCATCGACGCCTCCTTACTCGGCCGCGGCCGGCAGATCGCCGGCGCGCCTGAAATCCTCGGGGAAATGGGTGATCGCGCTCATGACGGGCATCGGGGTGAGCCCGCCCATGGCGCAGAGCGACCCGTCGGTCATGACCTCGCAGAGGTCCTCGACCAGCTTGAGATTCGCATCCGGCCGGATGCCGGCGATGACCTTGTCCATGGTCTCGACGCCGCGGGTGGCGCCGATGCGGCAGGGGGTGCACTTTCCGCAGGACTCGGTGGCGCAGAACTCGAAGGCGAAGCGGGCCTGGGCCGCCATGTCGACGGTGTCGTCGAACACCACGATGCCGCCGTGGCCGACGAGGCCCTTCTTGGCCGCCATCGCCTCGTAGTCGAGGGGCGTGTCGAGGAGATGGTCGGGGAAGTAGGCCCCGAGCGGCCCGCCGACCTGCACGGCCCGGACCGGCCGACCCGAACGGGTGCCGCCGCCGAAAACCTCGATCACCTGCCGGAGTGTGATGCCGAAGGCCATCTCGATCAGGCCGCCGTGCTTGATGTTGCCGGCGAGCTGGATCGGCAGGGTGCCGAGCGAGCGGCCCATGCCGTAATCGGCGTAGGCCTTGGCGCCGTTCTCCAGGATCCACGGCACGGCCGTGAAGGTCATGACGTTGTTGACCAGCGTCGGCTTGCCAAGGAAGCCCTTCAGCGCCGGGATCGGCGGCTTGGCGCGGACGATGCCGCGCTTGCCCTCAAGGCTCTCCAGCAGCGAGGTCTCCTCGCCGCAGATATAGGCGCCGGCGCCGAGGCGCACTTCCAGATGGAAGGTCTTGCCCGAGCCCAGGATGTTCTCGCCGAGCACGCCGGCGGTCACGCCGTTGGCGATGGCCTCCTTGAGGGTGGCAAACGCCTGCGGGTACTCGGAGCGCAGGTAGATGTAACCGCGGGTGGCACCGGTCGCGACGGCCGCGATGGTCATGCCCTCGATGAAGTTGAAAGGGTCGCCCTCCATCATCATCCGGTCGGCGAAGGTGCCGGAATCCC
>NZ_BACT01000310.1:0-11829 GCF_000333255.1 Methylobacterium sp. B1
CCCGGCGAGGCTCCCTCCCGCCGCTCGCAGGTGACGACGCCGCCGTCCATTCGCGCGCGCAGGGCCTGCGCGGCCTCGCGGCCGCAGCGATATTCCAGGCCCTTGGCGCTCTCGCAGCTCTGCGCGGTCTCGGGGGCGTCGATGCCGTATAGGTGGATGCGCGTCCCCTGCACCTCGATCGTGTCGCCGTCGATCACGGTCGCCGGGCCGCTGATCGTCCCGGCCGCGGCTGCAGGGCCGCACAGGAGGAGCAGGGCAAGCATCGGTCTGATCATCACGGAACTGTCCACGCGGGAGGCAAGGCGTCGAAGAAAAGCGGTGTGAGGGCCGTCACGCTGCACGACCAATGTGGCGAATTTGTCGGGCGACCGGAGGGACGGCGCTTCCCCGGCGCCGACTTTCTCCCGTCGTGGTTGCGAAAGCGTTCCGACCCTGCGCGCGGGCTGCGCCACGGAACGGCGCCCCGGAGCCGTCGTTGTATCGCATGAGCTTTCTCAAGACCCTGCTCGCCGGCGTGGCCCTGAGCGCAGCCCTTCTCACCTGGATCGGCCTCGCGATCGGGCCGCAAGGACCGGCCGCCCGTACGAGCCCGGGGCTGACCACGGCCGCGGTCCTGGCGAGCGACGGCATGGTACGGGACGGCGCCCCGCGTGACCCGGCGCTGGATCGTGAGGGTCTCGGCCGTCTCGCGCGCCACGCCTCCGAAGAGGCGCGCGACGCCGCCTTTGTGAGGCCGGCCGGCTGACCGCCGCCTTTGCGCGGCGCAGCCGACGTGCGGGGAAGCCAGACCGGTCAGGTCCGGTATTGGCCGTTGCGCTTGACGAGAACGCGGGTTCCCACCGGCACGCGCTCGTAGAGATCCGCGATGTCTTCGTTCAGCATCCGGACGCAGCCCGACGACATCTGCTCACCGATGCTCCAGGGCTCGTTGGTGCCGTGGATCCGGAACAGGATGTCGCGGTTGCCCTGGTACAGGTAGAGCGCGCGGGCACCGAGCGGGTTGTCGACGCCGCCCTTACGGGTCCGTGGCAAGTCGGGATGGAGCGAGACCATCGTGGCCGTCGGGCTCCAATCCGGCCAGACACCCTTGCGTCCGACCCGGGCCTCGCCCTTCCAGGAGAAGCCTGCCTTGCCGACGCCGACGCCGTACTGCATCGCCGTGCCATCGGCCTGAACAAGGACAAGCTGGCGCTTGTCGATGTCGACGACGATGGTGCCGGGTTGCTCGGGGCCGTTGTAGCTGACCTGCTGCCGGCGATATTTGGGGTCGAGCCGCTGGGTATCGACGAGGGGAATGTCGAAGGGCTTGTCGGGCTTTGCGCCGATGTACCAAGCGGATTCGTCGTCCTGCGCGACCTGGACCGGACGGGTCTGACAGGCCGCCAGCGGCGCGATCGCCACCACGGCGAGGAGGATCCGCGAGAGGGCGATCCGGCGCAGGCGGCTCCAGGCCGATGGAAGCGTGGCGATCATAGGTCCTGTCGTGCGGGATACGGTCGTCGCGCCATGCCTACCGCCTCAGCGCCCGTGACGATGTAGCTTTTCCGCCGCAGCGGATCGCGCGCGGGCGGCTCGCGCGGCCACGGTTGCGCCCTAATTCAGAATCGCGGCAACGCTCTATTGCGGCCGGCGCGGAGGTGAAGGATGCCCGAGACCCAAACTCTTCCGACCGAGGCGACGACCGTACCCGAGGTCCCGCTCAGCCCGGCGATACACCTCGACCACTGTGTGATCCACGTCAGCGACTGGGCCCGATCCAATGCCTTCTACCGGGATGTGGTGGGCGCCGAGATCATCGAGCGCGGCCCAGGCTTCGCCTACCGGTTCGGCGGCGTCCAGCTCAACTGCCATGGCCCTGGCGTCGAGGCGGTGCCCGTGGCGGCCAAACCCGTCCAGCCCGGCAACAGCGATCTGTGCTTCCGCTGGTCGGGTCCGATCGAGGCGGCGATCGCGCATCTCGAGGCAGCCGGCATCGTGGTGGAACTCGGGCCGGTGGAGCGGCACGGCGCCGCGGGTCCCGGCCAGAGCGTCTATTTCCGGGATCCGGACGGGTCGCTCCTGGAATTCATCACTTACGCAGCGTGATCAGCCGCGGCTCTCGGCCAGCGCCTGATTGGTCTGCTCCAGCCGCAAGGCCAGGACGCGCATCAGGGCGATGCTGATCTGGGGAAACTGTGCGAGCAGTTCCAGGAAGACGCCCCGGTCGATGCGCAGGGCGGTCACCGCGGATTGCGCCGTCACGGTGGCGGACCGGGGCTGCTCGGCCAGGATGCCCATCTCGCCGACCAGGGCATCCTGGCCGAGCAACGCCAGCCGCACCGGGCCGGCGGGGCCATCGATGCTGACCTCCGCGGTGCCCGAGAGGATCACGTAGGCTGCATCCGCCACATCGCCGCGGGCGAAGAAGCGTTGCCCCGGCTCGAAATGCACCCGCTCGCTGGTGAAGGCCAGAAGCTTCAGGCGCGACGGTTCCACCTCGCGGAACAGCGGCACCTGCTTCAGGGAGGAAACCTCGGTGTCGAGGGTCATTCGGGGGCTCCGCGACGGGTCTCACGCCCAGGACGGCGGGGCCGGACGGGCCCGTATATCCATGCGGTTCGTCAGGCACTTGTCCAGCCCTGCACTGGACGCAACTTGGCGGTGTGGTCTCGGCGCCCTGCTGGCACTCGGCCTCATCCTGGGGTCGAGGCCGGCCGCAGCCCGGCTGGTCCAGGCCGATCTCGCCCGTGTCGCGGTCACGCCGCCCCCGGGGGCCCGCGTCCCGCTCGACCTTGCGGTCACCGATGCGCGCACCGGGCAGCCCACCACCCTGGGCAAGGCCCTCGACGGTCGGGCCGCCCTGCTGCTGCCCGTCGATTACACCTGCGGCAATGTATGCGACCCGATGGTGTCGATGTCGGTGGAGGCCCTCGCGGCGACAGGACTCCCGCGGGACGATTACAGGCTCGTCCTGGTCGGGATCGACCCGCGCGACGATCCCGCGGCCGCGCGCCGCATGCTCGCGGATACGCTGGGAGACCGGGATGCATCGGCCCGCCCCCGGGCGCTGATCGCCTCGGACACGGCCCTCGCGCGCCTCACCGGCGCCCTGGGCTATCAGGCCGTCTATGATGCCGGCACCGACAGCTTCGCCCATCCGGCGGCGGCCATTCTTCTCGCTGCCGACGGCCGGGTGGCACAGGTGCTGTCGCCCCTCGCCCTGACCGGGCGGGATCTCCGCCTCGCCCTGACCGAGGCCGGCGAAGGCCGGGTCGGCAGCCTCGCCGACCGGCTCACGCTGCTCTGCTACGGTTACGATGCCGCACGGGGTCTCTATACGCCGCTCATCCAGCGGATCCTGACGGGGGCCGGGATCGTCACCATCCTGGCAATCGCCCTCCTGATCGCCGCCCTGATCCGCCTCACGCACCGGCGGCAGGCTTAAGGGCGGCTTCGGCCTGGATCAGCGCTCGGTTGAGAGGCCCTGGCGTCCGGGAGCGGGCGCCTCGCGCTTGAGGCTGGCATTCAGATGGGGCGAGTCGGTGGGCTCCTCACGGGTGGTTGGCGTGGCGGAATCTTCCGCGGCCGGCATCGGCGGCATCGGCGGCGTGTTCGGCCGCTCCGTCGCCGTGCCCGGGACAGGATCTTTGACCATGTTGCGGTTCGTCATGCGCGATACCCCATCTCTTTCTGCGGCCGCACTGTCGCACCGCCTCCCGGACCAAGTCGCCGTGGCTCCGGTCATACCGACACGGCCGCGGATGTCGACCAAGGTCGAACGTCGACCAACGCCCGACACAAGTCCGGGTTGCTGCCAAGCTTAGCTGGCGGAAGCTTGAGCAGGTCTCGGGATAGGAACCTTGGTTATTGCTGAAGGTTGTTGCGGGGTGAAGCGAAGCCTGAGGAGGAACTGATGGCATCCGGAAATTCGACCTCGAAGCGGGGCTTTGCCTCGATGAACCTCGAGCGGCAGCGCGAGATCGCCAGCAAGGGCGGCCGCAGCGTGCCGGCAGAGAAGCGGTCCTTTTCGCAGGATCGCGAATTGGCCTCGTCCGCCGGTCGCAAGGGCGGTCAGTCCACGGGGACAGGCCGGGCCGAGTGAGGCATCGGCTCACGCGTATCGCGTAGCGGCGCCGCGTCTTCGGACCGGCGCCGTTTTCGTTTCGGCTATGCCAACACGGCACACCAACGCAAAAGGCCCCGCCATGGTGACGGGGCCTTTTGCGTTACGGGATCCGGGGGGCAACGATCAGGAAATGCAACGCCCGGGGGTCATGCGGCGCGCCTCGGGCCCGACCAGGGAGCTCAGCGCCGTCTCGCAGCCTTCGCGGACCATACGCCGGGGCGGCTGACGCAGGATCGGCTTGATCTCCAGATCCTGGGCTTCCCCTGCCACCGGGGCAATCCGACCGTCGGCCTTCTGAACGCCCGCGACCCGCGTCGGGCTGAGCGCGATGGAGACCGGCCGCATCCCCGGCAGCGGAATCTGCGCCGTCTGGGCGGTGGGCACCGGGGGCACCCAGCGATCCGCCGTGTCGCGCACGACCGGTTGGACGAGGACGGTGAGAAGAGCGGCAGGAGCACTCACGCCCAGGAGGAAACCAGACCGCAGCATTGCCCCGACCTCATGCGAGAGCTTGACAGGATGTTCGTATAACGCGCCCTGCAATCGCAGGTTCCTAGACTGTGACGCGCCTACGTATCCTGAGTATTCGATGACAGCTCGGCCGTTGGTGCGGCGGCGCACGCCCGCAATCCACACCCTCCACATGTGGCCAAAAGGCCACCGCGTTAGAAAAAGTGCGTTTGCTGGAACCTCCCGGTCCCGCATCCGTTTTCTCTGCACCCGGCCACCTGGTCCTCCCCGCATTCCCCTTGTGCATCGGCCGGAACCTTCGCGACGGGCTGGAGACTTCTCCGGCCCGTTTTTTTGCGCCCGTATCCGGGATGTCCGGGTCTCCGGCACGGACAACAAAAAACCCCGGCGCAAGCCGGGGTTTTCGTCGTCACCGAGGCTCGGAGGCGGCCTGGGACCGGTTCAGCCCGGCGAGAACCGCCGAGCCCGGCTCAAGCCGTCGTCTCAGGCCGTCTTGGCTTCGCGCCGACGGGCCGTCTGCTGGAAGAACAGCGCCTGGCTGATCACCGCCGAGACATTCGCCGGCTGGAAGGGCTTCGCGATGAGGAAGGCGGGCTCGGGACGCTCGCCGGTGAGGAACCGCTCCGGATAGGCCGTGATGAAGATCACCGGGACCTCGAAGGTCTTCAGGAGATCGTTCACGGCATCGAGACCCGAGGAGCCGTCGGCGAGCTGGATGTCCGCCAGGATCAGGCCGGGACGCTTACCCTCGCCGGCGATCTTGATCGCCTCGGTGCGGGTGCGGGCGACGCCGATGACATTGTGACCCAGACCCTCCACGAGGGCCTCGAGATCCATCGCGATCAGCGGCTCGTCCTCGATGATGAGGATCTCGGTCGCCATGTCGGCGGCCAGCTCGCGGCCGGCCTCGTCCACGAGGTCACGGACCTCGGAGACGTCGACGCCCAGGATGATGGCCGCATCTTCCTCGGAGAAGCCTTCGAGGCAGGAGAGCAGGAACGCCTGCCGCGGCAGCGGCGTGATCTGGCCGAGACGGACCTCCGCCGGCAGATCGTGCTGAACCTGCTCGCTGCGGCCGTTCACCGAGAGCGAGTTCCAGATCCGCGTGAAGACACGGAACAGATCGGCTTTGATGTTGGTGCTCCGGCCGAGCGTATCCGGTTCGTTGACGAGGGTCTCCAGGGTGGCAGCGACATACGCGTCGCCCGCCACTTGGCTACCCGTGAGCGCCCGCGCGTAGCGGCGCAGGTACGGCAGGTGCTGTACCACGAGTTGCGATGTCGACATTCGATCCCCTGTGCCTCGCCGTGTTGCCCGGCCGCGAACGCCTCGGTCCTTTACCGAAGTCCTGCCGGGGCCGGCTTGTGTCCTGCGCAGCCTACCGCCCAACGCGGAGGCCCGCACTCCGTTCCACCCCCCGGCGGAACCGATCCCGGCGGGCAGGCGTTGCCGCCGCAGCCATGGCGTATGTCGAGCCGCAGCACAATGCGGCCGAGCCGACTTCGGCAACAAGGGGCCTATTGATGGTGGACCAGGGAAAGGAGGGAGGTCTTCGCGCGCGCTATTCGCATGCCGAGACTGTCTCGAATCGCTCGTCGGAGGGCCAGGACGGCGCCGTCGATCAGCAACCTTTCGACACCCCTGACCAGACCACCGGCCACCGGACCAAGAACGGCCTGAGCGACCAGACCCGCAATCGTATCGCGACGCAGCTGCGCGCGATGTACGACACGGTCACGCAGCAACCGGTGCCCGACCGCTTTGCCGAACTGATCGCGAAGCTGGACAGCGCCGACCGCAAAGCCTGACGGTCGAGAGCCCTCGACCCCGGATCCAGCGGACGCCCATCCCGATACCCCCGCCTCGGCCAGACGGAACCGTCTCGAGCCCAGTATGCGGACCGACACGACGGAAAAAGCCGCCGCACGGGGCGGCGGCTTTTCATCGCGCCGTGCGCCGGCCCGGGATCGGGGCCGGCGTCTCCGGTCGTTCCTCAAAGTGTCGGCGAGCGGCCCCGCATCAGTCCCACGACCGCCGAGATCGCAAAGAGGACGATGGCCACGAAGAATACCAGCTTGGCAGCTTCCATCGCCGTGCCGGCGATGCCGCCGAAGCCAAGCAGAGCGGCCACGAGGGCGACGACGAGAAAAGTTACGGCCCAACCGAGCATCGTTCAGATCCTTCGAAAGTCTCAACGCGGGCGGGCCGCGTCGTTCTGAACACGAAAACGCCAAGGTTTCGCTCCGGTTCCGCCCCGATCGCGAAGTCCCCTGGGGAGCGGGGGGTTCGTGCGCTGTCCGCGTCAAGGGGTGACGGAACGAGACAGGGGCGCTAGCGTTCGAAGAGAGGTCTCCAGGCTCGATCCGGGATTTGCGATGCTGCAATCTGCCAAGAGTGCCGTTCGATCGAAGGCCGCCGCGCTGGCGGTGCGCCTCGCCGATCTCGTCGATAGAACCGGCGATGCCTTGCGCGCGGCAGCGCTCGGTCTCCTGCCGGCACCGGCGCCCGTACCGGTCCGCGTGCGCGCTCGACAGACCCGCCGCCAGGGCTGACGTCCTTCGTCGCGGTCTGGCCCGTAAGCGTCACGCCCAGACCGAGGGCCGCCTCCAGGGGGCGAGGTCGGTGCAGGGGCGGTCATCCGGTCTCAGAGCGCGTCTGCGACATCGGAACTTGCCGGATGCGCGGGGAATGCCCGGACCGTCGGATCGCGGCCTCCGAGCCGATTGCCACGCGGCGTCGAACCGTCCAAGGAAACGCCGTGTCGATCGCATGGGATCGCGATGGCGGACGCCGACGAGAACAGCCTGACCTTCGATCGTTCGATGCCCCCAGCTGGGCGGCTGGAGCCGGTCGCCCCGTTGATCCGCCGCCGGGTCGCGCCGAACGGCGGCCCCTTCACGGCGAGCGGCACCTGCACCTACGTGGTGGGCCAGGATCGCGTCGCGGTGCTCGATCCGGGCCCGGATGATCCGGTGCATATCGAGGGGCTGCTTCAGGACCTCGCTGGGGAGCGTGTGGAGGCCATCGTGGTCACCCACACCCATCGTGATCATTCTCCGGGCGCGCGGCTCCTCGCTGCCCGCACCGGCGCGCCCATCGTCGGATGCGGGCCACACAGGGCCGCACGCGCGCTCTCGGAGGCGGAAGCGCCGATGCTCGACGCCAGCGCAGACCGGGCTCACGCTCCCGAGCGGATCATGGCGGAGGGCGATTCCGTGTCCGGTCGAGGCTGGACCCTCGTGGCCGTCGAGACCCCCGGCCACACGATGAACCATCTCGCCTTCGCGCTGCCGGAAGCGCAGGCGCTGTTCTCGGGGGACCACGTCATGGCGTGGTCGACCACGATCGTGGCCCCGCCGGACGGCGCGATGCGGGCCTACATGGACTCCCTCGACAAGCTGCGCGGGCGCGACGAGACCGTGTACTGGCCGGGCCATGGCGGACCCGTATGCGAGCCCGCCCGGTTCCTGCGCGGGCTGGCCGGGCACCGCCGCCAGCGCGAAGCGGCGATCCGCGCGCGTCTGGCGGCCGGGGACAGGCGGATCGCCGACATCGTCGCGGCGATCTACCAGGGGCTCGATCCCCGTCTCCGCGGCGCCGCGGCGCTGTCGGTCTTCGCCCATCTGGAGGATCTTGTCGGACGCGGGCGCGCGACCTGCGACGGCGCCCCCCGGCTGGACGGCACCTACGCGCCGGCCTGAGGGACGCGACGGGTCACTTCACCGCGAGGGCGAGGTTGGCGACGTCGTCGAGATAGGCCCGGATCCGGTCCGCGTTGCTGCCGAAATCGCGGCCGCTGAGGCGCGAGGCCGAGCGCACGTCGATCCGCGCCCCGTCCGCGCGGGGGCGGATGCGCACGGTGACGTCGCCGGGCAGGTTGAGGATCAGACCGCGGGCCACGGCCTCGATCCGACCGTTCCCGGTGCGTCCCCCCGGCCGGATTGCCTCGACGATCTGCCAGTGCCGCTTCAGCGCCGCCTGCCGGGCGAGTTCGAAGGCCTCGTCGGCGCCGATATCGAGGGTCAGGGGCGCGATCTGCGGATAGGCGCCGCGCTGGCGCTCGCGGATCGCGGGGCCGGGATCCGCCGGGTAGCGGCCGCCGCGAGCCGCAAAGGCCGCCCGCGAGCGCGAGAAGGCGGGTGGGTTGTCGATGTCGGTGGTGATGTCGGACAGCGCCGGCAGCCGCAGGCTGCGCAAGCCCAGGAAAGCGGGATAGCCGAGGACCGCCAGCGCGAGGATCAGCCCTGCGAGGGCGGCCCCGAGACCGCGAGCCCCCTCGCGCCAGACCCGCACGAAGGCGAAGACCGCAGCCGCCGCGGCGAGCACCGCGACCCCGAACCCGGCCACCAGGGCCGCGAGCGCCGCGTCGGTGTCGGCACGCGGGTCCCGGACCAAGATCAGGGCGATGCCGGTGGCGATGACGGAGAACACGGCGAGCCGCCGGGCCAGAGGCCCTGCGCGGGTGACGGGTTCCTCGATGAGCAGGCGGCGCATGGGGATCATGACGGCGATCGGGATCCGATCTTAGAGCTTGGCCGGGGCCGGCGCCAACGCGCGACCGTCACGGCGCGAAGGCACGGACACTGCCGGGCAGGCCGAGGGTGGCGGGCAATTTGAGAGGATCGGGCAGCATCGCATCCCCGATCCGGCCGGCCGGATCGGACGGCTCGCTGTGGGCGGCCGTCTGAGCCGTCAGGGCGTTCAAGGGGCCCGTCACCGCGAACAGGATCCCGCGGGCGGAATCGCCGGGCGGCCGCAGGACGAGATCGCCCCTGGCGTCGAGTCGCCGTTCCGGCAGCGACACCTGGCCGTGAAGGGTGGCGCCGACACTCGGCCCCAGAAGACCCGACTCGGCGATCTCGCCGACACCGTCGACGAAGCGCAGCGTCACCACGGCCCGCTCGAACGCGGTCCGGCCGTTCCGGCGCGCCAGAGCTCCGGACGCCACGGCACCGTTGCGGTGGACGACGTCGGCAAGATCGAGGCCCGCGATGGCGCCGCCATCCATGGCGAGCGTGGCCCGTCCGCCGAGATGCGCCAGGAGGCCGACCGTGTCACGCGCCCTGGATTCGAGGGCGAAATGCCCCTGGACGGGCCCGACCACCCAGCGGGCCGCGCCGATCTCGCCGAGGAGCGCACCGAGATCGACGCGGTCGAGGCTCCCCTGGGTGCGCAGCTCCGTTGCGGCCGGATCGGTCCCGCTCGTCAGGTTCACGCGCCCCTTGAACGTGCCGTCCTGGATCCGGGCCCGGNTCACCGCGACCTCAAGGGCGGTATCCCGCACCAGGATGCTCGCCGCCAGATCCTGCACCCGAACGGCGCCGGCGCGGCCCTCCGCCGCCGACAGGCGGAGGTCGAGGTCGCCCTGCGTGAGCGGCGCCAGGGCGACGGATACCGGGGCGGGATCGAGGAGCCGGGTCAGATCCTCGACGAGCGGCGTGAAGTCGAGGGTCTCGGCCGCCAGGGTCGCCTGCACCGAGAGGCGCGGCGCCTTGCCGGGTCCGAAGGCGACGGCGCCGGCGCCTTCCAGCACGTTCTGACCGAGGCCGATGCGCAGGCTCGGCCACGAGATGGACCGCTCCGCCGTCTCGAACCGGCCGTCGATCGAGAAGGCGCCGGCGAGCGGCGCCAGCGGCACATCACGGCCGATCCAGGCCAGGCTCTCCGGCAGGGATCGCGTCTCGAACCGGACCTGCCCGGACAGGACGGGCAGCGCGTTCCCCTCCGCGGGCGGCGCCATCGTTCCGTCCGCCGCGAGGCTGCCGTCCGGCCACGTGACCTCCGCGGTGAACGGGCTGCGGCGGCGCTGGGCCAGCTCGGCCGGACGCAGGTGGGTCAGGGCGATCCGGGTCGGCACGCCCCGCCACGTGAGGCTGGCGCGGCCCTCGGCGGTCTTGCCCCAGAGCGGCCACGCGATGTCCAGGTCGATGTCCCGGGCCGTGTCGCCGGCGGCGAGGCGCGCGTCGCGCACGACGATCCGGCGTGGCCGGGCCGTCCCGCCGAACCGGGCCTGCTCGGCGAGGCGCGCGAGGGGGGCGTCCCAGCCGGCGGGGTCATCCGACAGCCGCGCACCCTCCAGGCGAAGCCCGCTCACGGCCGCGCGCCCGCCGAGAAGGCTCAGCGGGTCGAGGTCGAGGGTCAGGCGGCCCGCATCCGCCAGGACCGGTCCGTCGGAACCGGCGGCGAGCCGGACGCGGTCGAGGGTCAGGCGCGGCCAAGGCAGCACCGCGACGCTCGCGGGGCCCTGCAGCGTCAGGCCCAGGCCGTAGGCGTCGAAGGCGCGGCGCGCGTAGGCCGTGACCCGGCCGTCCTCCAGGGGCCAATCGCGCAGGCCGAGGCCGGCCGCGATCAGGCTCCCGAGAGCGAGGACGAAGATCGGGCGGCGCAGCGACATCATGCTCCGAAGGGGCGGCGGCTGTAACCGGAAGCCGGGCGCCGCGCCGGCCCCTCGGGCTGCCGCGGCCCGGCAGGGTCTGCACGTCGAGTGAGCAATTTAGCGTCCTTGGCCGGCTTTGTCTGCCGCGCCCGCGCAGGGCCGCCCTGCCCTCCCCAACGCAGTGCCGGTTACGGATCGCCCGCGTCCGCGCGGACCGGTGCGGCGCACCACTGGATTTCACGCGCGGAATCGGGGAGAGCAGGCGCGAGGACACGCACTTCCCAAGGTTTCGGCCGGTCGGGTCCGGCGGGAAAAGGACGGTTCGATGAAGAAGGTCTACACGGATGCCGCCGCGGCCCTGGCCGGCCTCCTGCACGACGACATGATGGTGATGTGCGGCGGCTTCGGCCTCTGCGGCATCCCGGACGAGCTGATCGAGGCGGTGCGCCTCTCGGGCGTCAAGGGTCTCACCGTCGTCTCGAACAATGCCGGCATCGACGGGGTCGGCCTCGGCAAGCTTCTGGACACCCGCCAGGTCCGGAAGATGATCTCGTCCTACGTGGGCGAGAACAAGGAATTCGCCCGGCAGTATCTCGGTGGCGAGCTGGAGATCGAGTTCAACCCGCAGGGCACGCTCGCCGAGCGGATCCGCGCCGGCGGCGCCGGCATCCCGGCCTTCTTCACCAAGACCGGCGTCGGCACCAAGGTCGCCGAGGGCAAGGAGGTCCGCGAGTTCGATGGCGAGCATTACGTCATGCGGCCCTCGGGCCTCAGCCGGGATTGCCTTGCAGGCCGGCGGCGATGTGGTTGTTGATCGACACGAGCGTCGCGATCTTCTCGGGCGTCGGCGCGATCATCGTGTCGATGCAGCTCTGGA
>NZ_BACT01000309.1:0-134 GCF_000333255.1 Methylobacterium sp. B1
CGACAATGAACGGATGAACCGACCCTGCAACATTGCCGCCCGTTTGCCTGAACTGGCGCGTGAACGACCCGACCAGATCGCCATCCGCTGCCCGGGCCGCCGTGGCGCCGGCAACGGCATGGCCGCCTACGACG
>NZ_BACT01000308.1:0-1707 GCF_000333255.1 Methylobacterium sp. B1
CCTTCCGCACCTGCCTCGAAGGGGCTTGAGCGGAATCAGGCCGGCGCCCGCGACCCGCGTTTTCGCGCCGAGCATCCGGGCGAGGAGGACGACGTCGGCGGCATTTTCCGAGAGCAGGTCGGTGACGTCGCCGACTTCCAGCGCCTTCACGTGGCGGCAGCGCATGCCGTAGCGGCCGGCGGTGCAGGTGCAGCGCAGCTCCGGGCCGCCCGGCCGCTCCTCCAGGCTGACGTGGTAGCGGTTGCCGGTCGAGCCCCGCATGGCGAATCGCAAAGCCGCAGGCTCGTCGGGGAAGGCCGCCAGGGCCCGGCCGCTGATCGTCCCCGGGCTGCGACGCGGCCCTGCCGGGCCGCCGACCGCCCGCGTGACCGGCAGGCCGAGCGCGGCCGCGAGGGCATGCACGTCCGCGACCGCCCGCTCGCGCATCGCGGCCAGGGCGATCTCCGCGCAGGCATAGGCGTCCTCGCCGGCATCGTGATGCTCGAAGCGGATGCCGAGGCGCCGCGCCACCTTGCCGAGCCCGCATCCCTCCGGCGCCGGGAAGACCCGGCGCGCCACCTGGACCGTGCAGAGATACGCGAGATCGGGAACCGCCAGGCCCGCCCGCGTCAGGCCGGCCCGCAGGACGCCGATATCGAAGCTCGCATTGTGCGCCAGGATCAGCCCGCGCCCGAGATCGCCGAGATAGGGCGCCATCACGGTGGCGAAATCCGGCTTGTCCGCGACGTCGGCCGGCAGGATCCCGTGAACCCGGATGTTGCCCGGCGCGAAGCGCATCTCGGGGGGCCGGATCAGATGGCTCTCCCGGCGGACGACCCGACCCTGCGCGATCCAGGCGAGGCCCACCGCGCAGGCGCTGTCACGCCGCTCGTTGGCCGTCTCGAAGTCGAGGGCCAGGACCGTCATCCAGGGTCAACCATGCCGGGTGGGAGTTCTCGGGGTGTTCCGCGCGAGGTCTAGGCCGCCCGGATCCGGGCTTCAACCCTGCGCCACCATCGCCAGCCAATCGTCCTCCGACACGACCTGGACGCCGTGCTTCTGGGCGTCCTTCAGCTTCGAGCCGGCTCCCGGGCCGGCCACGACGAGGTCGGTCTTGGCCGAGACCGAGCCGGACACCTTGGCGCCGAGGCGCTCGGCCACCGCCTTGGCCTCGTTGCGGGTCATCTTCTCCAGGCTGCCGGTGAAGACCACGGTCTTCCCCGCGAAGGCGGAGGCCGAGGCGGGCCGCTCCATCGGCTCGACCGCGACCGCGTCGAGCAGAGCCGCGACGGCATCGGCGTTGTGCGGCTCGGAGAAGAACAGGAGCAGGGCATCGGTCGCTACCGGGCCGATCTCCCCGTCATCGGCGAAGACCCGGTAGGCATCCCCGGGACGCTGCGCCGCCGCGCGCGCGATCGCCGCACACCAACCCCGTGAACATCGCTTACGTCCTGTTGCGCTCGTAGGTCACGGCCTCGTCGGGTCCGAACGTGAGCCGCTCGGCCTCGCGGAACCGGTCGCCCGCCAGGGCCTCCGCCAGGGCGGGCCCCAGCGCCGGAAGACCGCCCGCCGGTCCCAGTTCCACCGGACCGGTGACCAGCGTGCAGGTATCGATCAGATCGGCCCGTGCGAGCGCCTCTGCAAGGCGGGGGCCGCCCTCGCTGCACAGGCGGGTCAGGCCGCGCCTCGCCAGCTGCGCCAGGGCCGCCGGGAGATCGATCCCGCCCG
>NZ_BACT01000307.1:0-8175 GCF_000333255.1 Methylobacterium sp. B1
GCCTTAGCGCGACCTCGAACTCGCGACCTTCAGGTGGCGAGCGTCGAGGCGAAGCCCGCCAAGCGCCACCCGCAGCCGCCCTTCACCACCTCGACCCTGCAGCAGGAGGCCTCGCGCAAGCTCGGGATGGCGCCGGCCCAGACCATGCGGGTCGCCCAGCGTCTCTACGAGGGCGTCGATATCGGCGGCGAGACCGTCGGCATCATCACCTACATGCGGACCGACGGCGTCGATATGGCGCCCGAGGCGATCCAGGACGCCCGCCGGGTCATCGGCAAGGAATTCGGCGACCGCTACGTGCCCGACGTGCCGCGCAAGTACAGCGTCAAGGCCAAGAACGCCCAGGAGGCCCACGAGGCGGTGCGTCCCACCGACATGAGCCGCCTGCCCAAGATGGTCGCGCGCCACCTCGAGCCCGAGCAGGCCCGGCTCTACGATCTCATCTGGACCCGCACCATGGCGAGCCAGATGGAATCGGCCGAGCTGGAGCGGACCACCGTGGATGTCACGGCGAAGGTCGGCCCCCGCCAGATCGACCTGCGCGCCACCGGCCAGGTGGTGAAGTTCGACGGCTTCCTGACCCTCTACCAGGAGGGCAAGGACGACGAGGAGGACGAGGAGAGCCGCCGCCTGCCGCCCATGAAGGCCGGCGACCCGCTCACCCGCGAGCGGATCAGCTCGACCCAGCACTTCACCGAGCCGCCGCCGCGCTATTCCGAGGCGAGCCTCGTGAAGCGCATGGAGGAACTCGGCATCGGCCGCCCGTCGACCTACGCGGCGGTGCTCCAGACGCTGCGCGACCGCGAATACGTCAAGATCGAGAAGAAGCGGCTGCAGCCGGAGGACAAGGGGCGGCTCGTCACGGGCTTCCTGGAGAGCTTCTTCCGGCGCTACGTCGAGTACGATTTCACCGCCGACCTTGAGGAGCAGCTCGACCGCGTCTCCAATGCCGAGATCGACTGGCGGGCGGTGCTGCGCGACTTCTGGCGCGATTTCTCCGCGGCGATCGGCGAGACCAAGGAGCTGCGCGTCACCGACGTGCTGGAGGCGCTGAACGGCCTCCTCGGGCCGCACATCTTCCCCGACAAGGGCGACGGCTCGAACCCGCGCACCTGCACGGTCTGCGGGACCGGACAATTGTCGCTGAAGCTCGGCAAGTTCGGCGCCTTCATCGGCTGCTCGAACTACCCCGAGTGCAAGTACACCCGCCAGCTCTCGGCCTCGGGCGTCGAGGGCGAGGGGGACGGCTCCTCGGCCGAGGGCGGCCAGCCGGGCGTCCGGGTACTGGGCGACGATCCCGCCACCGGCCTGCCGGTGACGCTGCGCGACGGCCGATTCGGGCCGTTCCTGCAGCTCGGTGAGGCCTCCACCGAGAAGGGGGCGGAGAAGCCGAAGCGTTCCTCCCTGCCGAAGGGGCTGAGTCCCTCGGCGGTCGACCTGCAGAAGGCGCTGGCGCTGCTGGCGCTGCCCCGCGAGGTGGCGCGCCACCCCGAGACCGGCGAGCCGATCCTGGCCAATCTCGGCCGGTTCGGGCCCTACGTGCAGCATGGGAAGACCTACGCCAATCTCGGCAAGGACGACGACGTGCTGGAGATCGGCGGCAACCGCGCCATCGACCTGATCGTCGCCAAGGAGCAGGGCGGCGGCCGCGGCCGTCCGGCTGCCGATCCCGGCCGCCCGCTCGGCACGGACGCTGCGAGCGGGCGCGACCTCGTGGTGAAGGCCGGCAAGTACGGCCCCTACGTCACCGACGGCGAGGTGAACGCCACGCTGCCGAAGACCATGAGCGCCGAGGCGCTGACGCTCGACGAGGGGATCGCCCTGGTCAACGCCAAGCGTGCCTCGGGCGGCGGCAAGCCGGCGAAACGGGGCGCTGTCCGGAAGACCGCGACGCGCGCGGCGAGCGGCGCCAAGCCGGCGGCCAAGAAGACGGCAGCGAAGAAGCCCGCCGCCAAGAAGACCGCGGCCAAGAAGACGGGCGCCGGCTGACGCAGACAGGTCCAGGCGGCCTTCACCCGCTCGCCGGGTGCAAGGCGCGTCAGCCGCGCCGGTCCGTGTCCAGGGCGGGCACGCGGTCCTGCGCTGCTCTCCCGGCAGCGGTGGGGGACAGGAGCAGACCGACGCGGAGAACGGGATGCACGTCCCGGTTTCCGGGTCCGGCCGCCCGGTTCAGACGAGGTAGGTGATGGTTGCCGCGAGCGCCGTCGCGAAGGTCGCCAGCGCGATCGTGGTGGAATTCATGAGCGCCCGGCCGGGCGGCACGCCGGCCGCGTCGTCGTCGCAGCCGAAGGCGGCGCCGGCCGCGTGCTCGAAGCGGATCAACGTGAGGCGGCGGGCCTCGATCGCGGCATCGCTCATGGGCTGCGGCTCCCTGACCACGGTCAAGATTTATCTCCGCCGTCAACGTCGATCGTCCCGGTCTGTTCCGGCGGCGGCCTGTGGAGGTCGAACAGGCTGGTCACGGGAAAGCCTTAACCCATCGTTGTGCAACGTCGTGATGACGGGCCGCCTGGCCCCCTCGGGGGTCGGGGCGGTTCCGGCCCTCGCTCGCGGCGCCGCAGCATGCGATGGTGCGGCCGCGTCGCCTGGGGGCGAACGGTTTTGATGTTTACGTTTTGTTCCGCTATCATGCGGGGATGAAGGCGCATGCTCCACGACCCAAGACCCGTCTGCGCGAATCCGAGCCGGCCGATGCGCCGCGCCCGCGGAGGCCGCGCGTGAGCGATCCGGCCCGCGACCTGTTCGGACCGGGCGGCAAGGCGGCCGCCTCGACAGCCCCCTCTCGCGCGCCGGAGCCGCGACGGCGCCTGGACGCCACGGCCTCCGTGACGGCGCTCGCAGCGGCCGAGCCCGATTCCGGCTACACCGCCTCCGACATCGAGGTGCTGGAGGGGCTGGAGCCGGTCCGGCGCCGCCCCGGCATGTATATCGGCGGCACCGACGAGCGGGCGCTGCACCACCTCTTCGCCGAGGTAATCGACAACTCCATGGACGAGGCGGTGGCCGGCCATGCCAGCTTCATCGAGGTGGAGCTGGAGGAGACCGGTGCCCTCGTGGTCACCGACAACGGCCGCGGCATCCCGGTCGACCCGCATCCGAAATTTCCCGGCAAGTCGGCGCTCGAGGTCATCATGACCACGCTGCATGCCGGCGGTAAGTTCGACTCGAAGGTCTACGAGACCTCGGGCGGCCTGCACGGCGTCGGCATCTCGGTGGTGAACGCGCTCTCCGACCTCCTCGAGGTCGAGGTGGCGCGCAACCAGACCCTGTATCGCCAGACCTTCTCGCGGGGCCACGCGCAGGGCGCGCTGGAGCTGATCGGCCGGGTGCAGAACCGGCGCGGCACCCGGGTCCGCTTCCACCCGGACGCGCAGATCTTCGGCTCGCTGAAATTCGACCCGCGCCGCCTGTTCAAGATGGCGCGTTCGAAGGCCTACCTGTTCGGCGGCGTCGAGATCCGCTGGCGCTGCGCCCCCGCCCTCCTCGAGGGGCTGGAGGGCGTACCTGCGGAAGCCGTGCACCGCTTCCCCGACGGCCTGCGCGACTATCTCGCCCGCGACATCGACGGCAAGGAGCTGGTCACCGACGCGATGTTCTCCGGCAAGATCACCAAGCCGGGCTCGCACGGGTCGCTGGAATGGGCGGTGGCCTGGATGGTCGCCGAGGACGGGTTCTCGCATTCCTACTGCAACACCATCCCGACGCCCGAGGGCGGCACCCACGAGGCCGGCCTGCGGGTCGCCCTGCTCCGGGGCCTGCGCGAGCACGCCGAGCGCGTGAACCAGGCCAAGCGCATGACCGCGGTGACCACCGACGACGTCATGGCGACCTGCGCGTCCATGCTCTCGGTCTTCATCCGCGAGCCCGAGTTCCAGGGCCAGACCAAGGACAAGCTCGCCACCGTGGAGGCCCAGCGCATCGTCGAGACGGCGGTGCGCGACGCCTTCGACCATTGGCTCGCCGCCTCCCCGGCCCAGGCCAACAAGCTGCTCGACTGGGTGATCGACCGGGCCGAGGAGCGCCTGCGCCGCCGCCAGGAGAAAGAGGTCGCCCGCAAGAGCGCCACCCGCAAGCTCCGCCTGCCCGGCAAGCTCGCCGATTGCTCGGCCGCCGGCACCGCCGGCTCGGAGATCTTCATCGTCGAGGGCGATTCGGCCGGCGGCTCCGCCAAGCAGGCCCGCGACCGGGCGACCCAGGCGATCCTGCCCCTGCGCGGCAAGATCCTCAACGTCGCCTCGGCGAGCCGGGACAAGCTCGGCGCCAACCAGCTGATCTCCGACCTCACCCTGGCGCTCGGCTGCGGCACCGGCGCGGCCTTCCGCGAGGCCGACCTGCGCTACGACAAGGTGATCATCATGACGGACGCCGACGTCGACGGCGCCCACATCGCCTCGCTGCTGATCACCTTTTTCTACCGCCAGATGCCCAAGCTCATCGACCGCGGGCATCTCTACCTCGCGATCCCGCCGCTCTACCGGCTGCAGCAGGGCTCCAAGGTGGCCTATGCCCGGGACGACGCCGACCGAGAGCGGATCATCAAGACGGTGTTCAAGGCCGGCAAGGTCGAGATCGGGCGGTTCAAGGGCCTCGGTGAGATGATGCCGGCCCAGCTCAAGGAGACCACCATGGACCCGAAGAAGCGCACGTTGCTGCGCGTCGCGGTCCTGGACGAGGCCCGGGAATCGACCGGCGACACGGTTGAGCGGCTGATGGGCAACAAACCCGAGGCCCGCTTCGCCTTCATCAGCGAGCGCGCGGCCTTCGCCGAGGGGGCCGACCTCGACATCTGAACCGTCGCGCCGACGCGGTTTCCACCGCGCCGGCCGCCCGGACCGTCAGGGCTTGGTAACCGCCTTGGCCGGGTCGAAGGGCTGGGCCGCCGACACCGTGTCGGTGCTCATGTTGAGGACCGCCGAGAACCGCTCGCCTCCCGGCCGCAGCACCAGAGCACCAGGCTCCACGGCGATCACCTTGCTGCCCAGGCCGAGGAAGCCGCCGACATCGATCACAACGGCCTTGAGGGTCCCGCCATCGGTGATCAGCAGGTCGTCGATCTTGCCGACGCTGTCGCCTGCCGCGTTGCGCACCGTCACGCCGATCATCTTGGAGGCCAGGAAGGCCACAGGCTTGAGCCCCTGACGCTTGGCGGCGTCCTCGGCATTCGCCGCCGCCATCAGCCGCCCGACGCCCTGGCCGTCCGTCGAGGTCCCCGGCCCCGTGCCCGGCAGGACCGTATCCTTGCCGATCACGGAGGCATCCTGCGCACGTGCAGGCGCTCCCGCCAGAGCCAGGGCCGCGAGCGACAGGAGAAGGATTCGGCTTCGCATGGCTGATCGCTCCGGTGCGCCCGGACCCGTCGCGGTTCCCGTCCTGGTCCCCGCTCGATCCCCATGAGGCGCCGCGGTCTCAATCGCGGGTGGCACGCGCGGTTCCGGCGCTCCCTGTCGCACCCGACCCGTCCGGCGGCACGACCCTGAAACGCGGAAGGGCCCGGCCTTGCGGCCGAGCCCTTCCGTTGCGCGGAGCCGGTCGAGCCGGCTCCGACGTTCGATCTTAGTACGAGCCGAACTTGTAGTTCAGGCCGGCGCGGACGACGGCGAACTCGGTCTTGGCAGCGGCGCCGTTGAGGTAGGCGGTGCCGTTCGGGGGCAGGAGGTTGCCGTAGAAGACGCCGCCGGCGGAGTTCTTCTGGCGGTCGAGGCTGACGTACAGGCCTTCGACCTTCAGGGTGACGGCCGAGGAGCGGAAGAAGTTCAGGAAGGAGTCGGTGGGCAGGGCGTACTCGACGCCGCCGCCGGCGGCCCAGCCGGTGCGGAAGCTGTCGCGGAAGCGGTTGCCGGAGAAGTTCTGGTCGTCCTGGCCGGATCCGTAGGCGAAGCCGCCGGTGCCGTACACGAGGGTGCGGTCGAAGGCGTAGCCGAGGCGGCCGCGGACGGTGCCGAAGTAGTCGAGGCCGTTGCCGCTGGTGGCGACGAAGGCGGGCGGGTTGGAGAAGGCGACGCCGGGGAAGCCCAGGAAGCTGTAGTTCTGGGTGGCGTTGGCGCGGCGGGCGAAGTCGACGTACTGGGCGTCGGCCTCGAAGCCGATCACCACGCCCGAGCCCGGCGTGAACTGGTAGTTGTAGCCGATCTGGGCGCCGCCCGAGAAGCCGTCGTTGTTGTTGCGGTTGTTGACGCTGACGACGCCCGAGGTGCCGGGGGAGTTGATCAGCGAGCCGCCCGGCAGGGCGTAGCTGGTGGTGTTGCGGCTGTTGGCGTCGAAGCCGTAGCCGGCGTTCACACCGACGTAGAAGCCGGTCCAGGTGAACACCGGCACCGGCGTGAACACCGGCGGCGGCGCAGCGCGGCGCGGCAGGTCGGCGGCGGACGCCGTTGCGGTCAAGCCGGCGAGGACGGTGGATGCGAGGAGGAGCTTCTTCATGGTGGTGTCGGTCCTGGGGTTAGCTTGAGCCGGCAGCCTTCTAGGCGCTCTCGGATGGCGGGTCTGTCGCTTTCCTGCAACAAGCATCCTCAGACTAGGGACATCCCGTCAACGAAAGATGAAGACTAACCGACCGTCTCCCAAGCAGCCGGCTCGCTTGCCCGTCGAGACTGTACGCGGACAGCTGAAAAGGCTCGGAAGACTAGCTGTGTTGCGCGACGTGCATATTCGGGTACGCCTCAACGGGTGCCGCGATAGCGTCCGACGTCTCGCCGGTTGCATACAGGGCGGCCGTTTTATTCCGGCACAACTTTGGCGAGAGGGTGCGCGCGGTCGTAAGCGATCGGTTAACCGTATCCGCCGATGGTCGGTCGCTGCGGGCGGGCCGACCCTCTCGAGCGCCCGCGACCGGCTTCCTGCCGGCTCCCGCGTCGCGGCCGGCCGCCTCGCCCGGTGGAGACAGCCGTCCATCCATGCTCAGCCACGACGAACGGAGCCGGAGAACCTTCGGCAGGCGCCGGACTCCGGAGGGGATGGCCGGTCTTCCGGCGAGCGTTCCCGGCCCGGCATCGCATCCTGCGCGGCCGAGGCGGGCCGCCGGGCCCCTGCCCTGGACCCTGCGCATGGCGGGACTCGTCGGGCTCCTCACGGTGGTTGGCGCCTACCAGCTCGCGCGGCTCAGCCGGCCCGATGCGGCACCGATGGCCGCCGCGGTCGCCGCTGTGGCGGGACCGGCCCATCCGGGGATCGCGGATCCGCAGACGACCGGCGCCCTCGCGGCATCGGAATTCGCCCGGTCCACCCGCCTGGATCCCTGCCTCGTGCCCGCATCCGACCGTCTCCGGCCCTGATCGAGGCCCGTTTTGGCGCCCGATCCCCTGTGCGTCGGCGGGCGCCATCACCATTGCGAGATTGACAAGTCGCGCCAGGGCCCTAACTGACATGCGTGATGCGCCCCGCGGCCCCGGGAGCGCCCGATCGCCCCGCGCGAGCCTTTCCCAGCCGTTGCCGCGACGGTGTCCTTCGCGCCGGCCGGGCGCGCAACGGTTCCTGAACGCAGATGCCTTTTTCCGACCTGGGACTGAGTGACAAAGTCCTGAACGCCGTCGAAGCGGCGGGTTATACCGAGCCGACGCCGATCCAGGCCGAGGCCATTCCCCACGTGCTGGCGCGTCGCGACGTCCTCGGCATCGCCCAGACGGGAACCGGCAAGACGGCGGCGTTCACGCTGCCGATGCTGACGCTTCTGGAGAACGGACGCGCCCGGGCCCGGATGCCCCGGACCCTGATCCTGGAACCGACCCGCGAACTGGCGGCCCAGGTGGTCGAGAATTTCGACCGCTACGGCACCAACCACAAGCTCAACGTGGCCCTGATCATCGGCGGCGTGTCCTTCGCCGACCAGGACGCCAAGCTGATGCGCGGCACGGACGTGCTGATCGCGACCCCCGGTCGCCTCCTGGACCATTTCGAGCGCGGCAAGCTTCTGCTCACCGGCGTCGAGCTGCTCGTCATCGACGAGGCCGACCGCATGCTCGACATGGGGTTCATCCCCGATATCGAGCGCATCGTGAAGATGGTGCCGTTCACCCGGCAGACCCTGTTCTTCTCCGCGACCATGCCGCCGGAGATCGAGCGGCTGGCGGACATGTTCCTGCACAACCCCCAGCGGGTCGAGGTCGCCCGTCCCGCCTCCACGGCCACGACGATCACCCAGCGCCTGGTCGCAACCGGCGCCGAGGGGCATGCCAAGCG
>NZ_BACT01000306.1:0-2521 GCF_000333255.1 Methylobacterium sp. B1
CGCGACCGAGACCACCGAATTGCCAGCGCCCGGGAGCCCGCGCCATGACCACCTATGTGACCCGCCTCGGCACCGGGTTCGACGTGCACGCCTTCACCACCGGCGACCATGTCTGGCTGGGCGGCGTGAAGATCCCCGCGGATCGGGGCGTCCTCGCCCATTCCGACGGCGACGTGGCGCTGCACGCCCTGACCGATGCGCTGCTCGGCGCCATCGCGGACGGCGACATCGGCACCCATTTCCCGCCCTCCGACGAGCGCTGGCGCGGGGCGTCCTCGGACCAGTTCCTGGCCCATGCCTGCGGGCTGGTCCGTGCCCGCGGCGGCCGCATCGACCACCTCGACATCACCGTGCTGGCCGAGGCGCCGCGCATCGGGAAGCACCGCGAAGAGATCCGCGCGCGCATCGCCGCCATCGCGGGCGTGCCGCTCTCGGCGGTCTCCATCAAGGCGACGACCACCGAGAAGCTCGGCTTCGTCGGCCGGGCCGAAGGCCTCGCCGCCCAAGCCGCCGCGACCGTGCGGCTCCCCGAGGAGGACGGTCCCGCCCTCGATGCGCAGGCCGAGACCGCGATGCGGCAGGGCTGACGTCGTCGGCGCGCCGGCGGCCCATCGAGCCCGAAGCCTCGGGTGTGGATCAGCGGCGCGACCCTCGGAGGCGCTGCCCTGGGTGGCGTTGCGACGGTCTGCCGTCGGCGGCCGAACGTCAAAGGCGGACTTCGCATCACGGGCTCAGGGACCGTCGTACGCCCCGTCCGTGACCTGTTCCATCCACGTCACCGCCTCGCCGTCCAGGCGCTCCTGGATGGCGATATGTGTCATCGCCGTGGACGCGGTCGCTCCGTGCCAGTGTCGCTCGTTCGGCTCGAACCAGACGACGTCGCCCGGTGCGATCTCCTCGATGGGGCCGCCTTCACGTTGGACCCACCCGCGCCCGAACGTGACGATCAGCGTCTGGCCGAGCGGGTGTGTGTGCCACGCCGTGCGCGCACCCGGCTCGAAGGTCACGCTCGCCATGGCAACCTGGGCCGGATCGGGGGCGCTGTGAAGTGGGTCGATCCGGACCGTGCCGGTGAACCACGCGGACGGTCCCTGACCCGACGGCTGGCTTCCGCTGCGCTTGATGTCCATCGGTCCGATTCTCCTGCGTTCCGGACGTCGCCTAGAGCGACCAGCCTCCATCGACCGAGATCGACGCGCCGGTCACGAACGAACCAAGGTCCGAACACATCCATAGGACGGCGTCCGCGATCTCCTCGGGCTTGCCCAGTCGCCCGACCGGCTCAAGAGCGATGGCTTTCTGGATATCGCCGCCGGTGAAGCGGTCCATCATCGGCGTCTCGATGTTCCCCGGCAGGACGGCGTTCACCCGGATGTTCGACTTCGCATAGTCGAGGGCGGCGGACTTGGTGAGGCCGATGAGCGCGTGCTTGGAGGCGGCATAGCTCGCCCCTCCCGCCACGCCCCTGATGGCCGCACCGGACGCGGTGTTCACCACCACGCCGCTGCCCTGGCGCAGCATCTGAGCGATCTCCTGCTTCATGCACAGGAATGTGCCGCGCAGGTTGACGTCGAGGATCCGGTCCCACTCATCCAGAGCGATCTCGTGGACCGGAGCGGCCTTGTTCTCGATGCCTGCATTGTTGAAGGCGCAGTCGAGGCGGCCGAACTGCGCGACGGTGCTGGCCACCGCTGCTTCCACGTCCGCCGGGACCGACACGTCGCAGCGGATCGCCAGCACCGCGCCGCCGTCCGCTTCGATCTCGGCCCTGAGTTTTTCCAGCGGCGCCTCGGCGCGGTCCGTGATCGCGACCTGAGCCCCCTCCCTCGCGAAGGCGATGGCGGTAGCCCGGCCGATGCCGCTGGCGGCGCCCGTGACGAAAGCGACCTTTCCTGGGAAACGGCGCATGTCCTGATGTCCTCGCTGACCTCGATGAGGGGCCTGACGTAGACATCGCGCAGCGTTCGGGTCAGCCGTGTCCCCTTCAATGAGGCGATGAGCGGAGTTCATCGCCGAATGGCATTGGCCTTACAGGCCAAGCGGTCTCACCTCGCGGATCAGGTCGACGAGGAGCCGCAATCCCGTCGGCAACTGGCGACGTCCGGGATAGTAGAGGTGGAAGCCGGCCCCCGCGACGACCCAGTCTGCCAGCACGATGCGTAGCTCGCCGCGGGCGACTGACGGTCCGACGCAGGGTTCCGGAAGATAGGCAAGCCCGCCGCCCGCCGCCGCAAGGGTCAGGGCGAATTGCGTGTTGTCGAGCGTGACCGCCCCTGGAACGTCGAGCGCGATCGTCTCGCCCTCCCTCTCGAACTCCCATCGGTAGAGGCTGTCGTCGCCGAGGCGGATGCGCAGGCATCGGTGAGCCGCGAGGTCGCGACGCCCTCGGCCTTCCTGCCGAGCCCCCTCGGCGCCGGCGAGCGCGATTTCCGCGGCTCGGTGGAGTCGCAGGGCCGGTTCTACATCAACCCGCGCTGGCGTACGGGCTGGGACCTCGTCGGTGTCACCGACAAGTGGTCCT
>NZ_BACT01000305.1:0-4417 GCF_000333255.1 Methylobacterium sp. B1
GCGGTTGAGCCGAGCAGTTCCGCCGCGCGGATCTGGTTGCCGCGGGTGGCGGCGAGCGCCGCGCCGATCAGCGGGCCTTCGATCTCCCGCAGGATCCGGTGATACAGCCCGGGGGGTGGCAGGGTGTCCCGATAGCCGGAGAAATAATCCGAGAGGTGGCGCTCCACCGCGCTGGACAGGCTCTCGGATTCCCCGTTGGCCTTGCGGGCCGCGCCGTTGGCGGCCGGGGCCGCGGGCGTCGCCAGCGGAAGGGTGTCGAGCTCGGCCTCGATCACCGGGCCGGTGATCGTCTCCTGCGGGTAGAGGGCGGCCAGCCGGCGGACGAGGTTCTCCAACTCGCGGACGTTGCCCGGCCAGCGGTAGCGCTTGAGACGCTCCATGGCGTCCCCGTCGAGGGTCTTCCGGGTCAGGCCCTCGCGCTCGACCAGCACGAAGAAGTGGCGGACGAGGTCCGGCACGTCCTCGGAGCGCTCGCGCAGGGCCGGCAGCCGCAGGGGCACGACGTTGAGGCGGAAGAACAGGTCCTCGCGGAAGATGCCCTGCTGGATCGAGACCCGCAGGTCCTTGTTGGTGGCCGCGATGATCCGGACGTTGGTGCGGATCGGGACGCGCCCGCCCACGGTCGTGTATTCGCCCTGCTGGAGGACGCGCAGCAGCCGGGTCTGCGCCTCCATGGGCATGTCGCCGATCTCGTCGAGGAACAGCGTCCCGCCCTCGGCCTGCTCAAACCGGCCCGCGGAGCGCTGCAGGGCCCCCGTGAAGGCGCCCTTCTCGTGGCCGAACAGCTCGGATTCGATCAGGTCGCGCGGGATCGCCGCCATGTTGACCGGCACGAACGGGCCGGTGCGGCGGCGGCCGTAATCGTGCAGCGCCCGGGCGACCAGCTCCTTGCCGGTGCCGGACTCGCCGGTGATCATCACGGTGAGGTCGGTCGGCATCAGCCGGGCCAGCGCCCGGTAGATCTCCTGCATGGCGGGCGAGCGCCCGACCAGCGGGATGTCCTCGTTCTCGGGGGGCGCCCCGGCCGGCGCCGCGCCGCGGGGACGCGAGAGCGCCCGGCCGACGATGGCGATCAGCTCCTTCAGGTCGAAGGGCTTGGGCAGGTACTCGTAGGCACCCCGCTCCGAGGCGCGGATCGCCGTCATGAAGGTGTTCTGCGCGCTCATGACGATGATCGGCAGTTCCGGCCGCACGCGCTTGATGCGCGGCAGCAGGTCGAACACGTTCTCGTCGGGCATCACCACGTCGGTGATGACGAGGTCGCCCTCCCCCTGCGCGACCCAGCGCCAGAGGGTGGCGCAATTGCCCGTCGAGCGAACCTCGTAGCCCGCCCGTGACAGCGCTTGGTTGAGCACGGTGCGGATTGCGGCGTCGTCGTCGGCGACGATGATGTGGCCGTTCGGCATGACTCTCTACTCAGACCTCCGACGGGGGGCCGGATTCGGGGATCGACATCACGGATCGACCGCCGATTCGCGCCCGTCCCGGGCACTCGACATCGGCAGAAGGATGCGGAACGCCGTGCGGCGCGGGGCAGGATCGCATTCGACGATCCCACCGTGATCGCCGACGATCTTGGCCACCAATGCAAGACCGAGGCCGGAGCCTTGTGCCTTGGTGGTGACGAACGGATCGAACAGGTCCGGCAGCAGGTCGGCCGAGATGCCCGGGCCGTTGTCGCGCACGGCCACCTCGATCGGCAGGCTGACCCGCTCGCGGGAGCCCGGCACCTGCAGGCGCAGGCCGGTGCGGAAGGCGGTCGACAGGGTGATCTCGCCCTCGACCGCGTCCGGGCCGATCGCCTCCGCGGCGTTCTTCACGAGGTTCAGGATCACCTGGATCAGCTGGTCGCGGTTGCCGAGAACCGGCGGCAGCGACGGGTCGTAGGTCTCGATGAAGCGGATATGCCGCGCGAAGCCCGACTGCGCCGAGCGCTTCACCTGATCGAGCACCCCGTGAACGTTGACGGCACCGCGATCCGAGGGGCGCTCGTCGCCGAACAGCTCCATGCGCTCGACGATGCGGACGATCCGGTCGGATTCGTCGCAGATCAGGCGGGTGAGCAGCCGGTCCTCCTCGGCGCCGGTGCTCTCCAGGAGCTGCGCCGCGCCGCGGATGCCGGCGAGCGGGTTCTTGATCTCGTGGGCCAGCATCGCGCCCAGCGCCACCATCGAGCGCGCCGCCCCGCGATGGGTGAGCTGGCGGTTCATCTTGTCGGCGATGGTCCGCTCCTGGAGCATCATCACCACGGCGTCGCCGTCGTCGCCGAGCGGCGTCGCGAACACGTCGACGCTGCGCTCCAGGCCGAGGCGGGGCTGGGTCAGCTCGACCCGGTACTCGCTGACGCTGGCGCGCCGCCGCCGGACCTCGGCCACCAGGGCGATGATCGGCGAGGCGAAGGGGATGATGTCGCGCAGCCGCCGGCGCTGCATCAGCCGCGCCGAATAGTCGAAGAAGGCCTCCGCGGCGTGGTTGCAGTGGAGGATCTGCTCGTCGCCGCCGATGGTCAGGACCGGCAGCGGCAGGGCGTTGAGCACGGCCTCGGCGGCGGTGTCGCGCCGGCTGCCGTTCGCCTGCGGGAGGGAATCGTCGCTCACGCGGCCTCCTGGACAGGATCCGCCGAGCCTGCGAAGGCCCGGGCCAGCAGGGCCAGGGCCGTCGCCGGATCGGTGGTGGTGAGCAGCGCCGCGCGCTCGGCCGGGTCCAGCGCCCCTCCGGTCTCGGCATAGGCGGCGAGGTGCTTGCGCGCGTGCCGCACGCCCATGTCCCGGCCGTAGAGCGACAGGAGCCCCGCATAGTGCTCGGCGGCCAGGGAGGCCTGATCGGCCCGCGCCGGTTCCGGCATAGGCCGTCCGGCCAGGGCCGACGCGATGTGCCCGACCAGCCAGGGCCGGCCGGTCGCCGCCCGGCCGATCATCACCCCCGCCGCCCCGGACGCCGCGAGGCAGGCCCGGGCGCTGGCGAGGTCGGTCACGTCGCCGTTGGCGATCACCGGGATCGATACCGCCGCGACCACCGAGCGGATCGCCGCCCAGTCGGCGCGGCCCTTGTAGAATTGCTGCCGGGTCCGCCCGTGGACGGTCACGGCGTTGAGGCCCAGCCGCTCGGCGCGGGCGGCGAGATCGGCGGCGTTGCGGCTCGCGTCGTCCCAGCCGAGGCGCATCTTCACGGTCACCGGGACCGACACCGCGCCCCGCACGGCCGCGAGCAGGCGCTCGGCGTGGTCGAGGTCGCGCATCAGCGCCGAGCCTGACGCGATCCCCGTGACGATCTTGGCCGGGCAGCCCATGTTCACGTCGATCACGTGGGCGCCCCCGGCCTCCGCCAGCCGGGCCGCCTCCGCCATCGGGGCGGCCTCGCAGCCCGCGAGCTGGACCACGTGCAGGTCGACGCCGGAGCCTTCCGCGCGCAGGGTGGCCTCGCCGGAGCCGCGGGTGAATTCCCGCGCCGCCACCATCTCGGAGATGACCGCGTCGGCGCCGCAGCGGCGGGCGATGCGGCGCATGTGCAGGTCGGTGACGCCCGAAAGCGGGGCAAGCAGGCAGAGCGGGGCGGCGTCTGCCGCTCCGGCCTTCGCACCTTCGCGGCGCAGCGCGCTCAAATAATGGTCAGTCGTCATTCTGCACAACAATGAGGCAAGCCCGGCCCGCTGGCAAGCGGGACCGCGCGTTGATTTCGGGCCCTCCCCCGCTTAAACGACGGGCACCCTCTGCGGCAGGCTTCCGGCGGCAGCGCTGGCCCGCGCGCCGGCCGCCCCTCCGCTCCTCAGGCCCTCACGAGTTCGTCGCCCATGTCCGCCACCGGCACGCCAGCCATCGGACCCGCCAGCGCGGGAGCCGGCGTCGCCGCGGTGGTGGTGGCCGCGGGCCGCGGTATCCGCATCGGCGGCGGCACGCCCAAGCAGTACCGCCGGGTCGGCGGACAGGCGGTCCTCACCCGCACCCTGGCGGCCCTCGCCGCGGATAACGGGATCGCGCGCATCCAGCCGGTGATCGCCGCCGACGCGGCGGACTTCTTCCGGAACTGCCTGGACGAACTTCCACCCGCAATCCGCGCGAAGATCACGGCGCCGGTGGCGGGCGGGGCGACCCGCCAGCTCTCCGTGCGCGCCGGGCTCGAAGCCCTGGCGGTCGGGTCGGCGCCCGAGATCGTTCTGGTCCACGACGCGGCGCGCCCCTATGTGGACGCCGCGCTCATCGCCCGGGCGATCGCGGCGGGGCGGGATCACGGCGCGGCCGTACCCGGCGTCCCGGTGACCGACACGGTCAAGCGCGTCGTCGATATCGCGCCCGGCATCGGCCGGGTGCACGAGACGCCGCCCCGGGAGCACCTCCGCGCGGTGCAGACGCCCCAGGCCTTCACCTTCGGTCCGCTGCTCGCCGCCCACCGGGACGCCGCCGCGCAGGGCCTCGACGGC
>NZ_BACT01000304.1:0-2433 GCF_000333255.1 Methylobacterium sp. B1
GTCAGGCGCGCGCCCCGCAGGCGCGGATCCAGCGCTCCGCGGGACAACGCCAGCACGGTGAAGATCGCGAGCCAGGGCATCAGCGGCAGCACGTAGTGGGGCAGCTTGGTGGGCACCGCCTCGAAGATCAGCCATGCCGGCAGCACCGCGGCGATGAGGAAGGCCACGGCGGGCTCCCGCCGCGCCCGCCACGCGAAGGGCAGGCTCATGGCCGCGAAGGCCGCCCCGGGCCAGAAGGTGGCGAAGAACACGAGCGCGTAGGCTCCGGGTGGCCCCCAGTGCCGCTCCGCCGCCCCGCCGACCTTGCCGAGCATGTCGTGCCCGACGGCCTCGGCGTAGAAGGCGCCGCCGCTCTTCCAGGTGATCGCCGCGAACCAGGGCGCCACCAGCAGGAGCGTGAGGGCGAGGCCCGGCCAGGGCCGGAGGGGCAGCAGCCAGCGGGCGGATCGCGCCCGGAGCGACAGGCCGAGCGCCGGCAGCGCGACGAAGAGCGGCACCATCGGCCCCTTCACCAGGATCCCGACCGCCATCCCGAGCCAGAATGCCGCAAAGGTTGGTCCGGAGGTCGGCCCTGAGGTCGGCCCAGAGGTCGGCCTGCCGTCCCGCGGCGCCAGCCAAGCGCGGGCGAGTGCGGCGAGGCTCGCGGTGGCACAGGCGGCGAGCAGGGCGTCGGTCTTGGCGAGGTGTGCCTCGGCCGAGAGCATCAGGCAGGCGCCGTAGAGGGCGGCCGCCAGCAGTGCGGGCCGGCGGGGCAGGAAGGCCAGCGCCGCCCAGTAGGCGAGCAGCACCGAGGCGATGGCGCCGATCAGCGAGGGGATGCGGTACAGGGCGATCTGGGTGCGGGCCCCGGGCACGCCCAGCGCCTCGCCGGCCGCCACGGCGGCGGCCTGGGCCCAGTAGATCCCCACTGGCTTCTTGTGCCGCGCTTCGCCCTGGAAGCGGATATCCACGAGGTCGCCGCTCTCCAGCATCTGCTTCGAGGCCTGGGCGAAGCGCGGCTCGTCCCGATCCATCGGCTGCAGGGAGATCTGGCCCGGCAGGAACAGGATCAGGCACAGCGTCAGCAGGGCGGCGACGGCCCGGCCATGGGTGAGGCTCAGCGCGTCGAGTCCGCGGCCGATCCGGTCGACTGGGGCGAGGCGCGGAGCGCCGTCGGCGGAGAGGCTCGTGGTCATGCCGGGCCGGTCAATCAGGATCGGGCGGGAAGGTCAAATGCAGCCGCGTCGTCGCCGGTCGCCCCCCGCCGTCGGCGCCCCGATCCGCCTACGTGGCGGCCCGCAGGCGCGCGAAGCCGGCATCGAGGTCGGCCTTGAGGTCGGCGGTGTCCTCGAGGCCGATATGGAAGCGCAGGGCCGGTCCGCCGGGCGCCCACTTCGTGGCGGTCCTGTAGCCGGCACAGTCGAACGGGATCACGAGGCTCTCGAAGCCGCCCCAGGAGAAGCCCATCCCGAACAGCTGCAGCCCGTCCAGCATGGCGGCCAAAGCCACCTCGGGCACCGGCTTGAGGATCACGCCGAACAGGCCCGAGGCGCCCGCGAAGTCGCGCGTCCAGATCGCGTGGCCGGGATCCTCGGGCAGGCCGGGATGGAGCACGCGCAGCACCTCGGGCCGCGCCTGGAACCATCGGGCCATCTCCAGCCCGGCGCGGCCGTGCTCGCGCAGGCGCAGGTTCATGGTGCGCAGTCCGCGCAGCGCCAGGAAGATGTCCTCGGCGCCGGCGCACATGGCGAAATGGTCGAAGGTGCGGCGCACGGCCGGGTAGTAGCGCGCGTTGGCGGAGGTCAGGCCGATCAGCAGGTCCGAGCCGCCGCTCAGGTACTTGGTTCCGGCCTCCACGGCGATGTCGACCCCGCGCTCATGCGGCGGGAACAGCAGCGGCGTCGCCCAGGTGTTGTCCATGATCACGCAGGCGTCGCGGGCGTGCGCGACCTCGGCGATCGCGGGCACGTCCTGCATCTCGAAGCTCTGCGAGCCGGGGGCCTCGACCAGCACGGCCCGGGTGTTCGGGCGCATCAGGTCCGCGATGCCGGCCCCGATGATCGGGTCGTAATAGGTGACCTCGACGCCGTAGCGCGCCAGCACGCCGTCGCAGAACTGGCGGGTCGGCCGGTAGGCGGAATCGGTGACGAGGAGATGGTCGCCCGCCGAGACCGCGGCCATCAGCGCGACGGTGAGCGCCGCGAGGCCCGAGGGCGTCACGACGGTGCCGGCGGCGCCGGCGAGCTCCGTCCAGGCGGTCGTCAGCGCATCCATGGTGGGCGTCGCCGAGGTGCCGTAATTGTAGCGCCCGCGCCGGTTCTTGATCGCGTCGTAGGTCGGATAGAGGACCGTCGAGCCCCGATAGATCGGCGTGTTCACGAAGCCGTGCTGCTCGCCCGGATCGCGCCCCGCATGCACGAGGCGCGTCGCGGGCGCAAAGGTCTGCTGGGCGTC
>NZ_BACT01000303.1:0-2129 GCF_000333255.1 Methylobacterium sp. B1
CGTCGGCGCGTCGAATCGCTGGGCGTTCCGCGTGTTCGGACGAGTGCGCCCCGGCGGGCCGTCGCGCGCGCGACATCTTCCCCGCGCGGCGGCACTCTTTCAGGGGGCCAGCCAGCCGCCCTGCCAAGCCGACCCGCACCGGTGCCAGGCGGCCCGCCGGTGACCGCGGCGGTCGAGGTAGAGGAAATCCAGGCGCTCCACCCGGACCAGCACGGCGGCGAAATGCGGCCGTCCCAGCGCCCCGGCCGCGGCCTCGTCCGGCAGGGCGTAGGCGTCCCCCGCCGGCAGGGCCGTGCCCGGGCCGGGTTCACTCCCGTAACAGACCCGGCTCATCGCCCGGGACCCGGCCCAGGCCGCCTCGGCCACCGCGTCGTCGACGTGCAGCGCGGCGCGCCCCTCGATGCGGATCTGGATCTTCGTCGCCTCGTCGTAGGCCGTGAGCGCGCAGGCCGGGTTCGCCAGGATCTCGGCGGCCTTGTCGGAGCGGCGGTCGCAGTGGAACCGGAGGGTTCCGGCATCCCGGTCGGCGGCGCGCAGCACCACCGTGCGCAGCCGCGGGCCGCCCGCCGCGCCGAGCGTCGCCACCACCGGCAGGTGGAACCCGCTGCGGCCGTGCGCGGCGCCGTCCGCCAGATGGCCCCAAAGCGCCGCGAACGTCGCGTCCAGGTCGTCGTAATAGGCGGGCAGCGGCGCGCGGCTCATGGGCTGCCGCGCCTCCGCCGCCGCTCGCGGAAGATCAGCGCGAGGTTGCGCAGGTAGATCCCGGTGGAGAGCCCCTGGCCGATGATGATCACCGGCTCGCGGCGCACGAACCCGTAGACCAGGGTCATCAGCCCGCCGAGGATCGACAGGAACCAGAACGACAGCGGCATCACGCTCCGCCCGGCCCGCTCGCTGGCGATCCATTGCAGGATGAAGCGCGAGCCGAACACCACCTGTGCGACGATGCCGAAGACCAGCCAGAAGTCGAGCCGGGTGACGAACACGTCGTAGAAATAGGCCGGCAGATCGTGGGCGAGCTGGATCAGCATCCGACGTCCTGGTCTGCGGGTTGGCCGGCCGGGTCGACGATCTCCTCGGGCCGCGGATCGGCGCGCTTGCGCCGGATCAGCCACCAGACCCCGGCGAGATCGAGGAGCCCGACCCAGAGGCGGTCGAACAGGCCGTAATTGGACACCCCCGTCATCCGCGGCCGGTCGACCACGTCGCGGTGGACCACCGAAAAGCCCTCCCGGGCCACCAGGGCCGGCATGAACCGGTGGAGGGCGTCGAAATACGGCAGCCTGAGATACACGGCGCGCCGGAACACCTTCAGGCCGCAGCCGGTATCGCGGGTGGCGTCGTTGAGGATCCGCCCGCGGACGCCGTTGGCGATCCGGGACTGGAGCATCTTGAACGGGCCATCCTTGCGGCCGCGCCGCTGACCCTGGGCGAGGCCGGTGTCGGGCCCCGCCGCCTCCAGGGCTTCCAGCAGGGCGGGGATGAAGGCCGGATCGTTCTGGCCGTCGCCATCGAGGGTCGCGACGATCGCGCCGCGGGCCGCGAGAACGCCGCTGCGCACCGCCGCCGACTGGCCGCCGCTCCGGGCGTGGCGCAGCGCCCGCAGCCAGGGGCGCCCGGCCCGGGCCGCCGCGAGGGCCGCCGGGGTGCCGTCGGTGGAGCCGTCATCCACGTAGATCAGCTCGAAGGCCAGCCCCGCGCAGGCGGCCTCGATCTCGGCCACCAGGGGCGCGATGTTGCCGGCCTCGTTCTTGACCGGCACGACGACGCTGAGATGGGGATTCGCGTTCACGGGGCCACCGCGTAGGCCGTCACGAAGACCCGGCGGCCGGTATTGAGGTTGAAACCCTCGACCTCCGCCAGGGGGGCGGGTGCGCCGCGCCCCACCGGCCAGGCCGCGTTGAAGTCGTCGCGGTCCCGGGATTCCACGAAGAGCAGGCGGCAGCCGCCGCTTCCAGGAAGGATCGCGCCGCGGCGCCGTCGGGCGGCAGGGCGAGGCCGGTGCCGATCAGGAACACGAGGCTCGGCTCGCGGTAGCCCAGGCTCGCTACCTGTGGGTTCGGGCAAGGCACCCGGTCGCGCANGGCCGCGAGCCGGGGCGAGACCTTCAAAGCCGCAGCGAACGCTGC
>NZ_BACT01000302.1:0-17584 GCF_000333255.1 Methylobacterium sp. B1
CTGCCCGGCGGCCAGCTCGCCACCTGCACCTTCGTGGCCGCCTCGACGGAAGCGGCGTCCGGCAGCGCCGGCCCCGTCCCGGTCGCGCCGGTATTCTGCGGGTCGGCGGAAGGCCGGGCATCGGCCTCCGGCACGCTGGCGTGCATGAAGTAGGCCGACGAGTTCTTCGCGAGCGCCATCAGCAGCCCGGCATTGAGGTCGGTATTGGGCGCGCCCTCCACGACCTTGCCGGTGCCGGGATCGACCGCCGCGTGGCACAGGGCGCAGGTGATGCCCATGCGCAGGTGGCCGCGGTCGGAGAAGGTCTTGATCCCGATGATGAAGGCCCCGCCCCTCGGCACGTCGAGCCCGGTCGGGACCAGCTCGCCGGCCCGGTAGACGCGGTCGCCGATGCGCACGTCCTTGGCCATGGCGACCTGGAGGTTCGTGGTTCCCTGACCGCCGAGCTTCGCCACCGCCAGGGCGACCGCGGTTGGTGTGAGCCCGCCGTCGAGCATGCCCATGACGTCGGTGAGGAAGACCTCGTTGCCGAACGTCTCCTGGTAGAAGGCCTGCCGCCCGCGCTCGACCATGGCAGGATCGATGGCGACCGCGCCGTTCCCCGGCGCGAGGTCCTTCCGTCCGGCCTCGGTCCCGTTGAGTCGGTCCGCCTCCGCGCGCGAGATGCGCCGTCCGAGTACGTCGAAGGCGGTCTGGATCGGGTAGCGGTCCGGGTTGAGCAGGTCCGCCCGGTCGGGCATCGGCGCGTAGCTGAAGCGGCCCACGCTCAGCGTGACACCCGCCGCGACGGTCACGAGTCCGGCGGTGATCAAGATGCGGCGCGGCCAACCCATGAAATCCGAGCGTCCTTCCAGGCCCCCGCCCGCGGAGATGCGGATCCGGACGGCCGGGCCATCAACCCCCGGATAAAGCCAGGGTTCATCCCGACGGCCGGGACGGGGTGTCGCGTCCCGGCCGGCGCCGGATCCTCAGATCTGGACCTGCCCGCCATCGGCGAACAGCTCGACACCGTTGACGAAGCTCGCCGCGTCGGAGGCGAGGAACAGCACCGCCTGGGCGATCTCCTCGGGCCGGCCGACGCGCCCGGCCGGGATCTGGCCGGCGAGGTAATCCTTGGTGGCCGCCGCCTGATCGCCGCCGCCGAACAGCGCGTCGAGGCCCGCAGTCTCGGTGACGCCGGGGCTGATCGTATTCACCCGGATGCGCCGGTCCTTCAGGTCGAGGATCCAGTTCCGGGCGAAGTTGCGCACCGCCGCCTTGGTGGCCGAGTAGACGCTGAAGGCCGGCGTGCCCGCGCTGCCCGTTGTCGATCCGGTGAGCACGATCGCCGCCCCGTCCCGCAGCAGCGGCAGCGCCTTCTGGACGGTGAAGAGCACGCCCTTCACGTTGGTGTCGAAGATGCTCTGGTAGTGCTCCTCGGTGATCGCCCCCAGCGGCGCGAAGGTGCCGCCGCCGGCATTGGCGAAGACCACGTCGATCTGCGCGTGCTTCTGCTGGACGGCATCATAGAGGCGGTCGATGTCGGCGAGGTTCGCCATGTCGCCGCGTACGCCGGTGATCCGGCCGCCGATCTGCTTCACCGCTGCGTCGAGGGCCTCCTGGCGGCGGCCGGTGATGAACACCGCGGCCCCCTCGTCCACGAAGGCCTGGGCGGCGGCGAGCCCGATGCCGCTGGTCCCGCCCGTTACAACCACAACCTTGTCCTGAAACCTGCCGGCCATCGTCGTTCTCCATCGTTCGGCTTCGTGTGCGCCGCTGGTTGGAGAGATGCCGACGGAACGATGATGCCGGTAGTCGCCAGATATGGCACTCAGCGTTCCCCTGGAGGAACGATGAGCCGCGCCGACCTGAACGACTACGTCTACTTCGCCGAGGTGGTGGCGCATGGCGGCTTCGCCGCGGCGGGCCGGGCGCTGCACCAGCCCAAATCGAAGCTCAGCCGCCGGGTCGCGGCCCTGGAGACGCGCCTGGGCGTCCGCCTGATCGAGCGGTCGAGCCGACGCTTCCGCGTGACCGAGGTCGGCCAGGGCTTCTACGAGCGCTGCAGGGCGATGATGCTGGAGGCCGAACGGGCCGAGGCGCTGGTCGCGGAGGCGCAGACCGAGCCGCACGGGCGGATCCGCATGAGCTGCCCGACGGGCCTCATCGATATCGTCGGCGCGATCTTGCGCGTGTTCCTCTCCCGGCATCCGAAGGTCAGGCTGCAGCTGGTGGCGACCGACCGGCCCGTCGACCTGATCGAGGAGCGGATCGATGTGGCCCTGCGGGTCCGGCGGGATCTGACCAGCGACGCGTCGCTGACCATGCGCTCGCTCGGGCTCTCGCGCTGGATCCTGGTGGCCGCACCGGAAGTCGCGCGCGGCCTAGGCCCCGATATCGCCAGCCTCGGCGCAGCCCCGACCCTCGGGACCCGCGACGATCCGGGCGAGGCGGACTGGCGGCTGGAGCGGGCGGATGGCCGAATTTTCACCCTGCGTCACGAGCCGCGCCTGACCTGCGGCGACTTCGCCGCGCTCTGCGACGCGGCGGCCGCCGGCCTCGGGGTCGCGTTCCTGCCCGACCATGCCTGCACCGACGCCATCGCGGCGGGCCGGCTTGTTGCCGTCTATCCGGAGTGGCAGGGGCAGCCTGGGATCGTGCACCTCGTCTTCACGACCCGGCGCGGGCTGCCGCCGGCCGTGCGGGTGCTGATCGACCACCTCGCGGCGACATTCCCGACGCTGTGAGGCCACGCGTCGTCCCCGCGCATCCGAAGGGCAAAGGTCACGCGGCGCGCCCGTCCACCTGCGCCGTCATTCCGGGCGCCGCAGGCGGGCTCGGACCGGGAGAGGCACGCCGGAGGCGGGCGATCCGGACCGCCGCCGGAGCAGATCCTGGCGCCTCGGCGTGTCAGGATCCCGGGCACCGCTGCGCGGTCCCGGGACGACGGGGCGAAGCGGGCGCGACGCGCGGCCTAATAACCCCGTGTCGCGTCGACCCCGTCCGGCACCTGACCGGTCCGGCGATAGGCCCGCAGTTTCTCCGCCACCGTGGCCGCGGCCGAGTCCATGTCGGTGGGCCCCGAGATGTGCGGCAGCACCGTCACCCCGGGATGTGACCACAGCGGGGAGTCCGCCGGCAGGGGTTCGACCCCGAAGACGTCGAGCACCGCATGCGCGAGGTGGCCGGAATCCAGGGCGGCGATCAGATCCTCGGTGACGACGATCGGCCCGCGGGCGAAATTGATCAGCGCGGCGCCCGGCGTCAGGGCCGCGAGGCGTCGGGCATCCACCAGGCCCCGCGTCTCGGGCGTCAGCGGCACGAGGCAGACGAGGATGTCGCACCGGCCGAGCATCGCCGGGAGGCTGTCGGTGCCGTGAAACGTCTCGAGGCCCGGCACGGCCTTCGGGCTGCGGCTCCATCCGACGACACGGAAGCCCGCGCCGGTGAGCCGCTCCGCCGCCGCGGTGCCGAGCGCCCCGAGGCCGAGCAGTCCCACCGTGGTGTCGGACGGCTTGCGGTAGGCATGCGGGCGCCAGACCCGATCCCGCTGCTGGCGGGCATAAGCCGGCATGTCGCGCTGGAGATAATAGGTCCAGGCCAGCACGGCCTCGGCCATGGTGCGGGCCATTTCCCGGTCGACCAGGCGGACGATCGGCAGCGGCCGGTCGAAGGCGCCGACCAGCTTCTCGACTCCGGCCCAGAGGCTCTGCACCCAGACGAGTCCCGGGAGCGCCGCCACCTCGGCCGGATCGGGATTGGCCACGACGGCGACCCGCGCCGCCGCCCGAGCCGCATCATCCATCGTCCGGAACGGGATCAGCCGCTCCTCCGGCATGGCCGCCGACAGGATCCGCAGATACTCCGCCTCCTGGCCCGGCCCCTTGCACCCGACCAGGGCGATTGCCTCCGCCATCCGCGCCTCCGCACCGTCCCGACGAACCCGTCCACATGCGGACGAAGCAGGCGCTGTGCCTGACGGGATCCGGATCGTCGAGATGGAGTGGGCGAAGGATCGACAGCAGGTGCGGTCAGCGCGCCTCGACCAGCGCCGGGTAGACGAGGCGGACGTTCCGGCGATCCTCGGGGATCGCGGTCTCGGGCCGCCTGCGGACGCTGCCGGTCACCGTCACCACGGGCTCCGTCGGCCGCAGCCGCCAGCGCTCGGCCGCCTGCAGGGCGACGCGCGGCTTGGGCCGTTCGAGATGCCGGTCCGCCCCCTCGGTGGGGACGGTGGCGAGCCCCGCGAGGGTCAGGACGGTCAGCAGGACGAGCCGAGCCCGGGGGCGGCGGGAAAGGGCAGGACGGGAGGACATGGGAAGGGCACCGCGTGGACCTCCCTGTTCTGCGCCGCGCATGTGAAGACGAAATCGAACCGAATCGATTTCCAACCCGTTCCCAACACCTGCCTACAGTCGCGGTAAATGCGCACTGTCCAGGCACAGTAAACGCTTGAGACGGGAGGACACGCGGACATGGCGAGCAAGGTCGAGGGGGGATCCGGGACGCCGGAGCGCGCGGAGATCGGCCGCGTGATCGACACGGACATCTCGGCGCGTCTGGACCGGCTGCCCTGGGGCCGCTTCCACGTGCTCGTCATCGTGGCCCTGGGCATCACCTGGGTGCTGGACGGGCTCGAGGTCACCCTCGCCGGCTCCCTGGTGGGCGCCCTGCGCCAGCCGCCGATGTCCTTCTCCGAGTTCGACGTCGGGCTGGCTGCCTCCTGCTACCTCGTGGGCGCCGTGACCGGTGCCATCGGCTTCGGCTGGCTCACGGACCGGATCGGCCGCAAGAAGCTGTTCTTCATCACGCTGGCCCTCTACCTCGTCGCCACGGCGGCCACCGGCCTGTCGTGGAACATCTGGAGCTTCTGCTTCTTCCGCTTCCTCACGGGGGCCGGGATCGGCGGCGAGTACACGGCGATCAACTCGACCATCCAGGAGCTTGTCCCGGCCCGGGTCCGCGGCTGGACCAACCTCGTCATCAACGGCTCGTTCTGGATCGGCGCGGCGCTGGGCTCGTTCATGTCGATCGTGCTCCTGAAGCCCGAGGTGATCGACCCGGCCTGGGGCTGGCGCGTCGCCTTCTTCACCGGCGGCGCCATCGGCCTCGTGATCCTGCTCCTGCGCACCTGGATCCCCGAGAGCCCCCGCTGGCTCGCGACCCACGGCTACGCGGCGGAAGCCGACCGGGTGGTCACCGGCATCGAGAAGCGCTTCACCGACGAGGGCGTGACCCTGCCGCCGGTGGACGAGAGCAAGCGCATGAAGGTCCGCACCCGCGACCACACACCCCTCTCGGAGGTGTTCAAGGCTTTGTTCGTGACGAGCCGCAAGGAGACCATGGTCGGCCTCGCGCTGATGATCGCCCAGGCCTTCTTCTACAACGCCCTGTTCTTCACCTACGCGCTGGTGCTGGAACGCTTCTATCAGGTGCCCGGCAACCATGTCGGCTGGTACCTGCTGCCCTTCGCGCTCGGCTCCTTCCTGGGCCCGCTGCTGCTCGGGCGGCTGTTCGACACGATCGGACGGCGCAAGATGATCGCCTTCACCTACGGCATCTCGGCCCTGCTGCTGGCCGGCGTCGGCCTGCTGTTCCGCCTCGACGTGCTCGGGCCGGTCGGCCAGACCGGGGCCTGGATGGTGGTGTTCTTCTTCGCCTCGGCGGCGGCGAGTTCGGCCTATCTCACGGTCTCCGAGACCTTCCCGCTGGAGATCCGGGCGCTCGCCATCGCGGCCTTCTACGCGGTCGGCACCGGCATCGGCGGCGTGTCGGGCCCGCTCCTGTTCGGCAGCCTGGTGGAGACCGGCTCGCGGGACTGGGTCCTGTTCGGCTACGGCCTCGGCGCGGTGCTGATGCTCATCGCGGCAATCGTCGGCGGGATCTGGGGCACGGCCGCGGAGGGCAAGTCCCTGGAGGAGGTCTCGAAGCCGCTGGCGGCGGCCTGAGCGCCGGCCCTCACGGGCCGTCGCCGCCGCGACCGGGGCGCTGCCGTCCGGGCGGCGCCCCGTCCATTGACGGGGCGCCGTCGCCGGTCGCCTCGCCCCGTTGGCGGCGACGGCGCCCGTCCGTCACGCCTGCTTGCGCCAGACCTGCCCGTGGTAGACGAACTTGGCGCCCTCGTTCGCCAGCGCCGCCAGACCCCGGAAGGCCGGATCGTGGACGGTGATCACGCTGGTCGGGATCTGGCGCATCATGGCGGCGAAGGGTGCCTTCTTCTCGAAGGCGGCGCGGAAGCCGCTTTCCGCGAGCACCTTGAGGATCCGGGGCGCGATGCCGCCGCCGATATAGACGCCGCTGGTCGCCAGGAAGGTCAGCGCGAGATCCCCGCAGACTCGGCCGAGCACCCGGCCGAAAAGCTCGAGCGTCTCGGCGGCATGCGGATCGGTGGCGTTGAGCCCCGCTTCGGTGACGGCGGCCGGCTCGATCTTCCCGTGCGGCTGCCCGGTCCGGACATGGGCGACCGCCGCGTGCAGCCGTGACAGCCCCGGACCCGACAGCACCGTCTCCACGGTGATGCGGTCCTCGACCCGCTCCAAGACGCGCCAGACCTTCTCCTCGAACGCGTCGACCGGGCCGAGATCGGTGTGGCCGGCCTCGGTGGACACGATGGCGAGATGCGCCGCGTAGGGCACCAGCGCCGCCGCGCCGAAGCCCGTTCCGGGGCCCAGCACAACCCGCGCGCCGCCGGGCACGGGCGGACAGGGCCCCACAGGCGTGAGGTCGTGGGGCTCGATATCGGCGGCGCCGGCCGCCACCGGCACATAGTCGTTGACCACCACCGCGGCGGAGAGATCGAAATCCGCCGCGATGCGCTGGCCGGCGATCTTCCAATGCGCGTTCGTCAGCTGGATCTCCGGCCCGTCGACCCGGCCGGCGATCGCCAGGATGGCCGAGCGCGGCGAAGGCCCGCCCCCCTTCGCCAGCGACGCCCTGATGGCGCTCGACGGATCGGGATGGTCGGCGGTGGCCTCGTGGGAAAGCAGGCGGGGCTGTTGGCCGGCCGTCTCGATCAGGCCGAACCGCGCGTTCGTGCCGCCGATGTCGCCGACCAGAACCGGAAACTCGAACATCGCAACAAGCCCCTGCTACCTGTCCCGCCGCCGACGGGATCCGCACCCGACGCGGCTTCGGCGCTACATCGGCCCCGCGCCCCGGCGCGGGCAAGTCCCATTCGGCACCGGCCGCCTCTCAATGCGGCGCGGTCGTGGTGTCACGCGGCCGGCCGATGACGCCAAGATGCGTATCGCCAAATCCGCTCGCGTATTTGAGACCATAGCCCAGCGCACGATCGAGGCCGATATGGGCGAGCCAGATCAGGGCTAATCCCACGAGATCAGGATGGCCGAGGCCAGCCGCCAGACACAGGCCGACCAGCGGCAGGGCCAGGAAGTGAGCAAGGTTGTAGAGCACGGCACCGGCCACCGGGCCGGCCGCGTAGCCCAGCATGCTCACGTCGGGGACGAACAGCAGCGCGGCGAAGATCCACCACGATTGCCCGAGCCAGCCATAGGCCGACACGGCGCCGGCCAGGATGCAGGCGCCCTCGAGCCGCAGCAGCATCCGCGACCAGCCGTCGACGGAACGGTTCGACATCGCGGCTCCCCATGATCGGCGCGCAGGACGACGGCCCGGGCCGCGGGCCGTCTGGCGAGACGGCTCAAGCCCGCGGAAGCGCGTCGGGATCGATCGCCCCCCCGGCGGCCCAGTCGCGCAGCAGCGCGCGGACGGCGGCGGGGTCGGGCAGGCGGCGGCGGGCGACGGTCTCGCCCTCGCCCACGCGTACCGCGATGCCGCCATCCTCGTTGATCGACGCGAAGGCAATCTCGTCGGTGCGGTCGTCCCCGAAGAAGACGGGTGTCCGGCCGGCATAGGGCGCCTCCGCCATGAAGGCGCGGATCGCGTGCGCCTTCGTCGCCTGCGCCGGGACGATCTCGCCGACCGCCTTGCCGAGTTGCAGGCGGTACGCGAGGCCGAGCGCGTCCGCCGCGTCCTTCACGAGCGTTTCGGCCCGAGCGGCATCGTCGGGATCCGCGAGGCGCCAATGCACCGCCACCGACGCGCCCTTGTCTTCGATCAGGACCCGCGCCAGCGCCGCGGTCTCGGCCTGGAGACGCGCGACCTGCCGGCGCAGATCCGGGTGATCCTCCATCTGGCCCCCCGTGATCGCACCGCCGACCCGGCGCTCGACGCCGTGAAGGCCGGCCGCGTCCAGGCGGGACGGCGTCAGAAAGCCGTCGATCACCGTCACCGGCCGGCCGGTCACGATCGCCAGCGCCCCGTCGAGGCGCGCCCGGAGCCGCTCCAGATCCTCCACCAGCCCCGGCTCGACCTGCACGGCGTCCGGCCGCGGCGCGATCTCGGTGAGCGTGCCGTCGAAGTCGAGGAAGAGGGCGATGTCCATCGCGGGCGATCCCGGGCTCGAGTGTCGGCGACGGGCTAGCACGGGCGAGGCCGACGACAAACGCCGGTCGCGCCGCCCTATCTGTATCCCCACAGGCACGTCACGAGGTTTCCCATGAGAGGATCGCCCTTCCGGCCCGTTCCGGATCCGGTGAGGCCCGGCGAGGAGAGCGTCTGGGACTATCCGCGGCCGCCGCGGCTGGAGCCCGTCCGGGAGCGACTGCGCGTGGTGCTGGGCGGCGATACGATCGCCGAGACCGTCTCCGGCTTCCGGGTGCTCGAGACCTCGCACCCGCCGACCTACTACCTGCCGCCCGCCGACATCGCGGAGGGAACGCTCGTGAATCCGCGGCGCGGCGGGATCTGCGAGTGGAAGGGCCAGGCGGTACTGTTCGACGTGCGGGGCGGCGACCGTCTCGTCCCCGGGGCCGCCTGGGCCTACCCGGACCCGACCCCGGATTTCCGCGCGATCGCCGGCTATGTCGCGTTCTACGCCGGCCCGATGGATGCCTGCTTCGTCGGCGCGGCCCAGGCGACGCCGCAGCCCGGAACCTTCTACGGCGGGTGGATCACGCCCGGCATCGTCGGACCGTTCAAGGGCGGTCCCGGAACGATGGGCTGGTGATTTTCCAGCCCTCCCCTTCTACCTTCCGGACCGCCACGACGAGGAGACCGCATGAGCGCGCTGACCGAGACCGATCCGACCGGCGCCGGGTTCAGCCCGGAAGGTCTCGCCCGGATCGCGCCATGGATGGACCGCCTCGTCGACGAGGGCCGGCTCGCCGGCCTGTCGGTCACCGTGGCGCGGCGCGGCCGTGTCGCCTTCGCGCGCGCCTGCGGTCAGGCCGACCTCGCCCGGGCGACGCCCTTCACCCTCGATACGGTGACGCGGATCTACTCGATGACCAAGCCGCTCACCTCGGTGGCGGTGATGCAGCTCTACGAGCAGGGCCTGTTCCAGCTCGACGATCCGATCTCCCGGGTCCTGCCCGAATTCGCCGAGATGCGGGTCGCCGTGGGCGGCAACCGGGCGAAGCTTGAGACCGAGCCGGCCCGCCGGGCGATCACCGTGCGGGACCTGCTGACTCACACGGCCGGGCTGACCTACGGCTTCATGGAGGCGACCCTCGTCGATGCGCAGTATCGCGAGCACGGCGTCGACTACCTGGCGCGCGAGGGCACGCTCGCCGAGATGACAGCCCGGGTGGCGAAGCTGCCGCTCCTCGCCCAGCCGGGCAGCGCCTGGAACTACAGCGTCGCCACCGACGTGCTCGGCCAGTTCGTGGCCGCCCTGAGCGGTCGTCCGTTCGCCGACTATCTCCGTGAGGCGGTGATCGGGCCGCTGGGCATGATCGATACCGACTTCTTCGTCCGGCCGGAGCTGATGCCGCGCTTCTGCGCCACCTACGCGTATGACCGCGCAAGGCAGCTGCGCCTGTTCGACGATTCCGTAGAGACGGCCTTCGCGAAGCCGCCCGCCATCGCGTCGGGCGGCGGCGGCCTCGTCTCCACGGCCGCCGATTACCAGCGCTTCTGCCGGATGATCCTCAACCGCGGCACCCTCGACGGCACCCGCCTCTTGGGCCGCAAGACCGTGGAGTTGATGCTGTCGAACCACCTGCCGGGCGATCTGGCCGCGATGGGCACGCCGCGCTTCGCCGAGACTTCATACACCGGCATCGGCTTCGGTCTGGGCTTCTCGGTGATGCTCGATCCGGCCCGCGCCCAGATCCTCGGCACGCCCGGCGAGGTCGCCTGGGGCGGCCTCGCCTCGACGGCGTTCTGGATCGATCCCGCCGAGGATCTGTCGGTGGTGCTCATGACGCAGCTCGTGCCGTCTTCGGCTCTGCCGATCCGGCGCGAACTGCGCGTCCTGACCTACGCGGCCCTGGCCGATTGAAGGCCGGTGCCCCTCACTCCGCGGGGGGCGCCTCGGTGGCGGCGGGCTTCTGGGCCGGTTTGGCACCGGCCTTGGCGGTCGGCTTGGGGGCGGCGCTGGCGTACTCCGGATCGGTGCGCGGACCGTTCGGACCATTGGTCGGGCCCGGGAGCTGACCGGGCGCGAGATCGGTGACCTTGGTCCAGGTCTGCGACTTGCACAGGAACGCGATCAGGCAGCCGCGCACCGTCAGCTCGCCGGGCGTGTCGGTCCAGATGGTGACGTCGTAGGATTTGCCGTCCTCGGAATTGTAGATCTTGCCCTCGAAATGGGCGTCCGCGTTCGGCTTCAGGCCCAGGATCAGCTGGTGACCGAGCGACGGCCGCGCCTGCTTCTTGGGATCGGGGTTCTTGAAGTCGATCCGCGGCTCGCCCTTGTCGTTGAGCGGAACCTTCAGCCAAACCACGTAGCCACAGAGCCGGTCGCCCGCGGTCCCGCACTTCTCGAGACGCACGCGCGCCCGGCCGTCCTCGGTGAGGTAGGTGCCGCTGGGATCAGTGGGCGTCTTGGCCTGGGCCGTGCTCGCCAATGCCGAGAGCGCCAGGATTGCGAGCGGCGCAACCCGGCGACCGATCGATGTAAACCGCATACCTGAACTCCCATCCCTCGCGAGTCGTGATGGAGCCTTGACCGCCCGCCCTCGCGTAAACCGCTTTCGCGCGCGGAAAGACCGCTCTCTCCGCGCCATCGCGCCCGCGCCGAGCCGAGAACCGGACGACGTGCGCATCATGCCCGCCCTGTCCCGCGCGAAGTTGTCCGCATCATGACAACCCAACCGCAGTGTTGGGGCGTAATCGGCCCTGGGAAACGGGGTCTCGCGGTCAGATCCGCGTCGGCGGCAGGCTTCGGTCGGGTCAACGTGCGCCCTGCATGAGCATCACGGAGCGCCAGCGCCCGGGCTTGCGGCCGCCACGCCCGCAAGGATGCGACAGGCGTGAAGCCGAGGCTTTCATGCAATGCAATCGAGGCGGGAGAGCCGCTGTCGGCGATGATGGGGACCAGAGTTCGGCGGTCGATCTGCTCGCTACCCGCGACCGGGGTCGCAAGCGGGCGGCGCCCGCCGCGGCCCGACCGAGCGCCGTGGATCAAATCCTCGCGGGTCGAGGGGCAGGCGGCGCGCTGGCGCTAAGGACCGGCATCGGCATAGCCCGCAACCGTGTCGGCTCAATCGGCCACGACACGGGATAGCCGCCTCCGCGCAGGACTTCGTAGCCGCGCCTCATTTCCGAGAGCGTCGGCGGCTCCCTCTCGACGCTGGCCGTGCTCGCAGTGACGGCGTCACCGTAGATCGCCGCGATGGCAGAACGATCGGCCCCGGTGGTCGAACGTATCACGTCTGTCACGGCGGCCCGTTAAGCGAAGTCGCCAACCACCGGCAATGGCACGGAGCTATCTCGGGCGGGCACGGCCACCGCAGGCGGGCAACCGTGACGCTGCGGCGGGATGGTCGCTTGGCGACTGATCCCGCAGGCTCGGAGAGCCGGTGGATTACTCGGCGGCGGACATCTCGGTAGTGAAGTGGCCGCACCAGTCTTTGGAGGCGACGACCGGCCAGAGGCCCTTCGACTCCGGGGCGGGCTGGCTGACCGGCGGATTGAAGCGGCAGAGGCCTTCGTCACCCTTTGCCTGGGCGCCGTTGAGCTTGTGATCGTCGAAGAAGCGGCAGCTCTCGCAAGCGGCGTTCGCGGTACCGGCCATCGGTCTCTCCATCGGCTGACTGGGGGTGGTGGAACCGTTTCGGGATCGTTCCCCCGACAGTTCTTAATTAGAATAGCTCGAAAGAACGGTCAACGGGCAGGCTTGCGCGGAGCTTGCGTCGGGCCACGCAAGCTGGTGGTGGCCGAAGGCGAACGGGGCAGCCGCTGCGACGACGGCTGAGCGGCGGTGTTTCGAGATTCCGGCTGTACCCGCGGAGGTTGCAGCCAGGATCTGGGCTGGCCCCGAGGACGCCCGCGCAGCCGGCATCGACTCGGTGCGACCGGGTGAGGTTCGAGAATGCGAAGAGGCCGGATTCTCAGGGAGAATCCGGCCTCGGCAATAGACACTTGTCGAATTAGCGTCGTCGCTACGCGATCCCGTCGCCTACGACGGCATCGCGTGCAGACAGGCTAGCCCTGCTTGGCCTTCTTGTTGGCGTTGTGGTGACCGATGGCGCAGCCAGCGGCAGCGCCCATCTTGCCGTGGCCCGCCATATGTCCGGCAACGCCACCGACCACGGCACCCTTGAGGCAGCCCTTTGCCTCGGCCGGCGCGCCGGTGAGCAGGGCCGCGATGGCCAGGGCAGAAGCGAAGGCGATCCGGTTCGTCATCGACATGTCTCCTTGCAGTCGACCGGAAACGGCTGCGCGGTCCGACCCGTTCCATTGGGGGCCGGGACCGGGACGCGCCTGTTCCGGTTCACCGCGATGGGCGCGGTCAGCGCGCGAGACTCGCCACCAGTCGCACGAGGTCGGACTGGCGTGTCGCGCCGGTCTTGGCGAAAATCGCCTTCAGCTGCGAGCGGGCGGTTGCCGCAGTGATCGCAAACCGCGCTGCGCTCTCCGCGAGCGAGGTGCCAGTCGACAAGGCCAGGGCGAGACGTGCCTCCGCGGGAGTCAGCCGATAGACCGCCTGGAGAATGGTGGAGGTCGGCACCGTCATGGTCCCGGGAACGCTGCAGAGGAGGAGCGTGCTCGCTCCCCCGAACAGGCCGCGGGTCGGTCCGACCAACGGCACGACGTGGATCACGATGGGCGGCGCGTCCTGTCGCGGCACCACCACGGAGGAGATGGGCGGGCGGCCGAAGGGCCGCGCCAGGGCTTCCAGCTGCCGGGTTGCCTCCGGATTGTCCGCAGTGAGGCGACCGCCCGTGAGCTTCAGGTCGCGACCGAGGAGCGCGCCGAAGGCGTCGTTCCAGCGGAGCGCGCGCCCCTCGAAATCGAGGATCAGGGCGGGCCGGTCGATCAGCTCGAAGGCCTGCGTCAGCCCCGCCAGGCGGGCCTGCTCCACCATCGACGTCAGCAGAGCCGCGCGCTGCAGAAGCGGCGACAGGGTGGCGAGGCGCCGTTGCTCGTGTGCCTCGTACGGCCCCTGCTCCACCGTCCGCTGCAGGGACAGGCACCAGAGACGACCCTTCACTGCGAAGCCGATGCCGGCGAACCAGCGCAGGCCGCGGGAGGCGAGCAGATCCTGGTAGAAGGGCAGGCGTGCGACTTCCTCAGGGGTGGTGAAGTCCTGATCGACCGCGATCCCGCGCGTCCGCATGAACGGGATTCCGCGCAGGCGGTGGTCGTCGCGGTGCCAGCCTTCGTCGAAGTAGCGGCGCGATGCGTCGGCGAGCGACGCGGTGCAGAGCGATTCAAGGCTTCTTCGATCGGACCGGAGGAGCAGGGCTCCCTCGCTGCCGGACGCCCGCACGGTGCGCTCGGCCAGATCAGGCCAGCGCGCAGGATCGACGACCGCCTCCTCGAGATCTTCCCGGAACCCTGTCTCAAGGTCGTCGCGCAGGCGAGCGAAGAGATCCGGCCTCACGCCCGCCATGCGGCACGCCCTCCTCGCAACGAACAATGCCGTCCGGCACCGCGCCGCAGAGTTTCGACCCGCAGCTCGGACCGGCTTTCACCAGCGAACTATAAATCACGTCGTTAAATCCGAGCAAGCGTCCGGATGTATACAGCTTTCGATCGAGAGTACCGAAGTCTGAGGTGTCGGGATCTCGACGGGACCGCCTCGTCCAGCGGCTCGAACGTCGGGCCTTTTCATTTCGCGCTATCTCGAAGGTCGCGCCCGCAGGCGAGCCCGACGTCCCACACGGGCGGGAGTCCGCCTCCGCAGTTTGCCACGGCTTGCGATTTACAACCTCTGATAGAATTGGGAAAAGCCGGGTTCAAGCCTCGTTAACCAAGCTTTGCGATTGTATCGCGGTGCGCGGCTCGATCATGGGTTGTCTTCGAGCGAGCGCAGTCGAGCAGGATGCGGCTGAGGTCGATGGCGTTTTCCCTGTCTGGATTCCGCGGCGCGCCGTCCCGGCACGCCCGTCGCCCGGCCGGCGTCCTGGGGGTCGCCGTTGCGCTGCTCGGCTGCGCCCCGCTGCTCGCGGGCTGCATGTCGAGCCGTCCGCAGAGCGCGACGCGCGCGGGAACCGACGTGACCCAAACCGGCACCATCTCGGAGGGCCTGCCGCCCGCGCTGGTCGCCGCGGCGCAGGAGGAGGTCGGACGCACCATGCGCCTCGGGCTGGCGAATTACCGGCTCAATGTCGGCGACAATGTCGAAGTCTCGTTCCTGATCGATTCCAGCGTCGTCCAGCCGACCTACCGGCTGAATCCGAACGACGAGTTCGACGTCGATTTCCGCACCCATCCGGAGTACAACCGGACCGTGATCGTCCGGCCGGACGGCCGGATCTCGCTGCCCGGCAAGAACGGCATCAAGGTCGCGGGGCTGTCACCGGAAGCCGCGGCCGCGCTGATCAAAAGCACCTACGACGACGTGCTGATCGACCCCGTCGTCACGGTGATGCTGCGCCGGTTCCGCACCGTGACGGACGATTTCCGCGACCTCACCCAGCGGGCCGATATGGGCCGCGTGAAGGTCCTGGCGATCGAGCCGGACGGCAAGATCAACCTGCCGATGGTGCCAGCCGTCCAGGCGGCGGGCCGGACCGTGCACGAGGTCGCCGGCAGCCTGAACGCCGCCTACAAGCACCAGCTCGCCTCGGTCACGACCAGCGTGCGGCTCGCGAGCCTCGTCCCGGCCAACACCATGGTGTTCGGCGAGGTGCGCGCCCCGGGCCCGGTCAGCCTTCAGGGGCCGCGGACCCTGGCTCAGGTCCTGGGCTCGGCCGGCGGCGTCCTGCCGACGGCAGCCGGCGAGGCCGTGCGCATCATCCGCTTCGACGCGGAGGCGGCCGGCAGCGTCCGCATCGTCGATATCAGCCAGCCGGGGCTCGCGGACTCGATCGTCGTGCCGCCCAACGCCACCGTCTACGTGCCGCCGTCGCTGCTCGCGAAGACCGCCCGCGCGGTGGATCTCGTGGTGCGCCAGATCCTGCTCTTCAACGGGACCGGCTTCGGCGTGAACTACATCACCGGGCCGTCCGCCAGCACCTCCAACACCGCCACCGTGAGGTCCGGCACGTGAGCCAGACCGACCTGACCGCCGCCGACGCGGGCGAAGGCCCGGCCTTCGACCTCCGCGACGCCCTCGCGGCGCTGTTCCGGCACATCCGGCCGGCCCTGCTGATCCTGGTCGCGGCCATCGTCGGCGCCGGGATCTACCTCCTGCTGACCCCGGCCGAATACACGGCGGACGCCAAGCTGATCATCCGTCTCGGGCGCGAGAAGGCGGGCGCCCCGCTCCAGGGCGGCGCGAACCAGAACTACATGTTCTCCGAGCGTGCGCAGAACGTGAACAACGAGATCGAGATCCTGCGCGACCCCAGCATCGTGCGCGACGAGTTCGCGGCGCTGAAGCAGATGACGCCCACCGGCGATCCCGGCCCGCCCCCCGCGGACTGGATCGACTGGTTCATCTACCAGGGGCGCCAGGTCCTGCGCAGCGCCAAGGCGGTCAAGACCTGGATCGTCGAGACGGTACGGGTGCCCTTCGAGGCGGTGGGCCTGCTGCGACACCTCACGCCGGACGAGAAGCTCTACGAGGCCTATCTCGCGGCCTTCAAGGTGGCGTTCGTCAAGGAGACGGACGTGATCGTGACCGGCTTCACCTGGACGGATCCGCACTTCGCCGCGCAGGCGCTCAACCGGCTGCTCGACGCCTACAAGCGCCGGCACGTGGAGGTCTACGCCGACGAGACGCCGGCCTCGTTCTACCAGAGCAAGCTGGAACGCGCCCGGGCCGACCTCGCCGCCATCGACGCGCAGCTCGCGACCTACCTCAAGGGCAACAACACCGCGAGCTTCGAGATCGAGCAGCAGAACGACCTCGGCACGCTGGCCGACCTCGCCAAGCAGAAATCGGCGGCGCAGATCGAGCGCGAGGTGGTCGAGACCCGTCTCAAGCGCACCCGCGAGGCCGGACCCGACCGCTGGCAGCCGACGCCCTCCGACGCCGACCCGACGGTCACCGCTTTCGACCAGCGCTGGGCGGACCTGAAGACGAAGCGTGCCGAACTCGCGGTCCGGTTCCGGCCGACCGCGCCCGAATACGTGAGCCTCGACCGCGATCTCGCCGCCCTGGCGCGGCAGAAGTATCAGTCGCTCCTCGCCGCCGACACGGCGAAGCTCGCCGTGCTGGCCGAGAAGATCCAGAGCATCACGGCGATTGAGCAGACGCGCCGCAAGGCCGCCATCGGCCAGAGCGACGCGGCGCTGGCCTATGGCCGGCTGACCCAGCAGAAGGGCCTGCTCACCGACGAGATCACCGAGACGCAGAAGCGGATCGACGCGCTGAAGACCGGCACCGGCCTCGACGCGCAGGCCGTCACGTCCTCGGCCCTGGTGGCGCGCGCCGTGCCGCCGCGGCTGCCCTCCGGCCCGAACCGGCCGCTGATCCTCGGCCTCGCGGCCGGTCTCGGTCTGCTCGCCGCGCTGGCCTACGTCGCCCTCGCGGAGATCCTGGCCCAGACCTACCGCAGCGCGTCGGAGGTCGCCCGCTCACTGCGGGTGCCCGTGCTGGCCGCGGTGCCGCTGCAGACAGGAACCGCCGGATGATCGCCGCCGCAGCCGCCCCCCGCATCGATCCGGCGATCCTCGAACCGGCGCTCGTCCAGCTCACCCGGAACGAGGCGCGCGTGCGCCGGGTCGGCATCACCGCGGTCCAGACCGGCGAGGGCGTGAGCACGCTCGCCCGCGAACTCGCCGGCGCCTACGCCCGGCGCGGCCGCAGCGCCGTGCTGATCGAAGCCAACTGGTCCCGCCCGTCCCTCGCCGAGGCCTACGGACTGATCGGACGGCCGGGCTTCGCCGACATCGTCGCCGGGGCGGTAGCGCCGAGCCGCGGCGTCCACGCGGTCGCCGACGGCCTCAGCGTCGTACCCGCGGGAACCCCGGCGGCGATCCGGAAGGCGACCTTGGACGACGGGCGCGTCGAGGATTTCCTGGCGCTGGTCGACGAGCGCTTCGATCTCGCCCTCGTGGATTGCGAGCCGATCACCGAGATCGGCGACGCCGCGGCGCTTTCACCGTTTGTGGACGGCTTCATCGTGGTGATCGGCGCCGAGCGCACCCGCCGAGCCGTGGCGCAGCAGGCCCTGGCCGACCTGAGGGCCGCCGGGGGTGCCCCGCTGGGCGTGGTTCTCAATCGCACCCGCAGACCGATCCCGAA
>NZ_BACT01000301.1:0-1889 GCF_000333255.1 Methylobacterium sp. B1
CGCTCGGCGAGTGCGGCGAGGAGGAGATGGGCATCCAGTACGCGGCCCTGTCGAAGTTCCTGATCCGGGATTTCCGCGCCCACGGCCAGTCGGAGAACCACCTCTTCAAGCTCCTGCACCGCGGCTACACGGGCATGATCAACTCGAAGGAGAACCGGCACGGGATGTCGGAATGCCCCTACGACTTCTACCGGCGCTGGATCGAGGATCCCGACGGAACCCGCGACGCGGTGCGGGCCATTACCCGTCAGAGCGTCGGCACGGAGGAATGCCCGATCGCGGGCATCCCCTTCGTGGGTAAAGGCGAGGGTCCCCCCGACCCGGCACGCTGAACGCCGGTCATTCGATCAGGAGAACCATGGACACGACGCCCCTCGGCCCCACCGCGTTCCGGGCCCCCGCCGTCCTGCTGTCGGGCGCGGTGGACTACGACATGTACCGCGACTTCCGCCGCCAGCTCGGGGCGGCGGCCGACCGCGAGATCGTCGTCGTCGAGCTGACGACGCTCGGCGGCGATCCGGAGGTGGCCCGGATGATGGGCGAGGACATCCGCTTCAACAGCGCCATGGACCCGGACCGGCGGTTCGTCTTCCTCGGCAAGGCGGCGATCTACTCGGCCGGCACCACCTTCATGAGCTTCTTCGCCCGGCCGAACCGCTATCTCACCTGCGGCACGCGGCTGATGATCCACGAGCGCAAGATGAACAAGCAGCTCCAGATCGAGGGGCCGCTCACCACCTGCATCGCCTCCGTGACGGCGACGCTCAATGAGATCCAGTGCTCGATCGCGATCCAGAACGAGGGGTTTTCGAACCTGATCCAGGGCTCGGACGTGACCCTCGACGAAGTGCTCGAGAAGGCACCGTCGAACTGGTACCTCGAGGCCGAGGAGGCCAAGCGGCGGGGCCTGATCGAGGCGGTCATCTGAACCGCGCGGGAGGCGCTGCGCCCGGCCATGCGGTGGGGCGGCGAGGGCTCCCCGATGCAGTGAGCCGGACCACCGGTGGCACCGCCCGGATCAGGGCGTCGCGGCCGGCTCGGTCAGACGATCGACCGACAGCAGATAGGCGATCAGCGCCCGCTGATCCTCGGGCGAGACGCCCGAACCGGCATCCGCCCAGAAGGCATGCCCCTTGCCGGTGACGCGGGCGATCCGCGCCGTATCCGAGGCCGCGTTGGCGGCGATCACCTTGGCCCGGAGATCCCGGTCCACCAGGGCGCGCAGGCTGTTGGCCGGATCGGGGGCGACGCCCCTGTAGAGCGTGCCCGGGACGCCGAGCTGGCCCTCGGCATCGGGCCCGACCGCCACGCCGGAATCGTGCAGGTACGGCGCCGTCCAGGCGAGGCCCACGAGGTTCGGCACCTTGTAGCCCCCCTCCGTGCCCCCCTGCCCCCAGGCGAGCTGCACCTGCGCCAGCGCGTCGCCCGCGAGCGGCACCGGGACGATCACCGGATCGGCCGGGACCGGGAACGGCGTGTCGGTGGCGAAGATCGTCGGCGGCGACAGGCGCGCCTCCATCTTGGCGCCCGCCCGGGCCCGGGTCGGCTCGGTGCCGATCTCGGCCTCCGGGACGATCCGGTGGTTGGTGAGCGCCGGCCCGGCATGGCAGGTCCCGCAGCCGGCCTTCTCGAACACCGCGCGGCCGGCGCGCACCGTTTCGGGATCCTGTCCGGCGGCGGGCGGGTGCAGCAGGTTCTGGAACGCCGACATGGCGTTGTTGGCGTGGTTGACCGGCTCCCCGGGCACCGAGGTGAACAGGCCGTTGTCGGTGACGTAGTTGGTCGCCGGATAGGTCGGCAAGACCGCGTAGCTGTTCAGGCCCGGCGAGGCCGGGGTCGGATCGACGCTGCGCAGCACCTCGGATGGGCTCCGGCCACCCTCCGGCTTG
>NZ_BACT01000300.1:0-1043 GCF_000333255.1 Methylobacterium sp. B1
ATCACGTATTTTCCCCGCGCGCGCTTCGGCAGCCTCGCGCGGCAATACCGTCAGTACGGTCGCGGCTGCGCGCGGACCCTCGAGAAGCACGCCAGCNTGCCGCGCGCCCGCCAGATGCTGCCGGCCCTGGTTCTGCTCTACGCCGTCGCGGCCCTGCCCCTGGCGGCCCTGATGCCCGCCCTGCTGATCCCGCTGCTGCTCTACGCCGGAGCCTGCGGCCTGTGCGGCCTCGCCCTGGCCCTCAAGGCGCGGGACCCCGTCCTGCTCCTGAGCGGACCGGCGGCGGTGGCCATGCATCTGTCCTGGGCGGCGGGGTTCCTGTCCCATCCGGGCTACTGGCGGACCGTCCTCCGGGCCGCCCTGCGCCGCAAGCGGCCCGGGCTCGGCGTCCCGCCGGGATCCGACGCGGCGCGCGTCAACTGACCGGTTGACGCCGGGCCGGCGCCGCGCCTGGCGATGGGCTGGGCGCGGCCCTGCCATGTCAGAAGCCCGACGCTCTCTCGCATCCGTCGCCCATTCGCCCATTGGGGCGGTGGCCTCACGGGGCCAAGGCGATTATCGACACGCGCAACGATCCGGCCGCGCAGGGCCCGGAGACCGGCCGCGCCCCGCGTGCGGCAGCGCAGGAGAGTTGTGACCGTGCCCGACAGTACGCCGCGTCCCGTGATGCTCGTGATCCTCGACGGCTGGGGTCTGCGGGACGCGGTGGCCGACAACGCCGTCCACCAAGCCAAGACCCCGGTCTTCGACGCGCTGATGCAGGCGCATCCCCGGGCGCAGCTGAAAACCTTCGGCGCCGATGTCGGCCTCCCCGCGGGGCAGATGGGCAATTCCGAGGTTGGGCATCTCAATATCGGGGCGGGCCGCGTGGTCCTGCAGGACCTGCCGCGGATCGACTCCGCCGTCGCCGACGGTTCGCTCGCCCGGAATCCGGCGCTGATCCGGTTCATCGAGACCCTCCGCGCATCGGGGGGCACCTGCCACCTCGTCGGCCTGCTCTCGCCCGGCGGCGTCCACGCCCATCAGGACCACGCCGTGGCGCT
>NZ_BACT01000299.1:0-22820 GCF_000333255.1 Methylobacterium sp. B1
CAGGGCGCCGTCCGAGCGCACGACCCGGTGGCAGGGGATGGCGACCGCCACCGGATTCGCCCCGCAGGCCTGCGCGACCGCGCGCATCGCCGTCGGCAGGCCGATCGCCCGGGCGATCTCCGCGTAGGTCGCCGTGGATCCGACCGGGATCTTCCGCAGCGCTGCCCAGACCCGCTGCTGGAAGGCCGTGCCGCGGATGTCGAGCGGCAGGTCGAGGCCGCTGCCCGGCGCCTCCACGAGAGCGATGACCTGCGCCATCCAGCTCTCGAAGGCCGGGTCGCCGCCCTCGATCTCCGCGGCGGGAAAGCGGCTCTGAAGATCGTGCAGGAGCGGCTCGGGCGCGTCGCCGAGGAGGATGGCGCAGACGCCCGCCTCCGTGGCGGCGACGAGGATCGCGCCGAGCGTGCAGGCGCCGATGCCGAACCGGATGCGCAGACCGGCGCCCCCCGTCCGATAGGCCGCCGGCGCCATGCCGAGGCGTGGCGCGCCCCTCGCATAGAAGCGGCTCGCCGCACCGTAGCCGGCTTCGTACAGCGTCTCCGTCACCGAGGCGGCGCCGGGCAGCCGCCGGGCCACCACGGCGGCGCGGTGGGCGGCGGCATAGGCCTTGGGCGTCACGCCGGTGGCAGCCTTGAACACCCGATGGAAGTGGTAGGCGCTCAGGCCGGCGGTGCGGGCGAGTTCGGCGAGCGACGGCATCGTCTCGGCCGACTCGATCAGGCGGCAGGCGCGGACGACCGCCTCCGCCCGGCGCGCGGCGAGGCCGGGCTCGTCGGGGCGGCAGCGCCGGCACGGGCGGAAACCGGCAGCCTCAGCCTCCGCGCAGGTCCGATGGAAGCTGACATTCTCGGGCCGCGCCGCCCGCGCGGCACAGCTCGGGCGGCAGTACACACCCGTGGTGCGGACCGCGTACACGAAGGTGCCGTCGGCCCGCGCGTCGCGGGCGGCGAGGGCCGCCCAGCGCTCGGCGTCGCTGAGGTCTGACCTTGGACCGTGGTTCATGGCGGCGGCACTATGCGGCTTGGCGTGGGCGTTGGGGAGGGGCATGAGGGGGCCTGCCGGGCGGTGGAGGACGCGGGCAGCACTCTGTCCGTCCGCCGCCGTGCCGGCATCCCGCTCCTTGCTGCCGAATCCGCTGTCCCGGGCGGCCGTTCGAGCGGGAGGCCATTTCACGAGTGCGCCATGGCTCCGAGCACGCCCGACCACATCCATGTCGGCCAGGATGGATGGCTGTTCCTGAAGACCGGGCGCAACGACGTGCTGGGCCAGTACGAGCGGCCGGAGGAGACCACGGAGCTGATCTGGCAGTGGCGCAGCCTCGTGACGATGCGGGAGCGGCGCCTGCGCGCCCAGGGAATCCTGTACCGCCACGTCGTCGCCCCGGAGAAACTGATGATCTACGATCACCGGCTCGACGGGCTGACCATCCGGCCGAGCGCCTCGCCGGCCTATCGGCTCCTGCACAACGAGCCCCCGCCGGGTCGCTTCCGCGGGCCCTTCGGCCTCTATGCGGCCTGGCGCCGACGGACGCGCTGGCGCCAGACCTGCATCGATCTGGTGACGCCGATGCGGGCGCAGCGCGATACGGCCGATCTCTACTGCCGGACCGACACCCACTGGTCCGCGGACGGCTGCTATCTCGCCTACGCGGAGATCTGCCGGGCTTTGGGCGCCGAGCCCCGGCCGGATCTGGGGGAGCGGCCGTCCTTCGAGACCGACCACGACGGCGATCTGGGCAGCGCCTTCGACCCGCCCCGGCGGGCGCGCTCACGCACCGTCCTGATGCAGCAGGACGCGGTCCGGACCTATGGCAGCCCGATCGTCGAAGCCCGGGAGAAGGCCGGTCTGCTGCACACGCTGCATGTCGGCGCGCACGTGATCTACGGGAACGCCAAGGCCACCGATCCGCGCCGGCTGGCGCTGTTCGGCGATTCCTTCTCGCACGTCATGCCGTACATGCTGACGATCATGCTGGCCGAGACGTTCCGCGAGGTGCACTTCATCTGGAGCACCTCCCTGGACTGGCCGTATATCGAGCGCGTCCGGCCCGACATCGTGCTGACCGAGGTGGCCGAGCGCTTCATGGTCCAGCTGCCCGACGACACCTTCTCGGTGGAGCGCTACGCGCAGGACCGCTTCGGGGCGGAACTGGCAGCCGCAGGCGTCTGAGCGGCGCCCGCGGCTTGGCCGTGCTCAGGCCTGCAGCTTGGCCACCAGCGCGTCCGACAGGGCGAAGTTGACGTAGACGTGCTGGACGTCGTCCTGATCCTCGATCACCTCGACGAGGCGGATGAGCTTCTCGCCGGTCTCGTCGTCGACGTCGATCGTGTTCTGCGCCTTCCAGATCAGCCCGGTGCGGCTCGGCTCGCCGAAGCGCGCCTCGAGGGCCTTGGTGACCTCGCCGTAGGAATCCTGGGCGCAGACGACCTCGTGGCCGTCCTCGCCGGAGCTGACGTCGTCGGCGCCGGCCTCGATGGCGGCCTCCAGCATCGTGTCGGCATCGGCCACGGAAGCCGGGTAGGCGATCACGCCGACGCGGTCGAACATGAAGGCGACGGCGCCGGTCTCGGCGAGGCTGCCGCCGGACTTCGTGAAGGCCGAGCGGACGTCCGAGGCGGTGCGGTTGCGGTTGTCGGTCTGCGCCTCGACGATCAGGGCGGCGCCGCCCGGTCCGTAGCCCTCGTAGCGGATATCCTCGTAGTTCTCGCCGTCAGCACCGGCGGCCTTCTTGATGGCGCGCTCGATATTGTCCTTGGGCATGTTCTCGGCGCGGGCCGCCAGGATCGCGGCGCGCAGGCGCGGGTTCATCGCCGGGTCGGGCGTGCCGAGCTTGGCCGCCACGGTGATCTCGCGGGCGAGCTTGCCGAACACCTTCGAGCGGACTGCGTCCACCCGGCCCTTCCGGTGCATGATGTTCTTGAACTGCGAATGGCCTGCCATGACGGTTCAGACTTTTGTTCGTTGGCGAGGGCGGGCGTCCGGGACCCCGCCGTCGCGGCTGTGAGGTCGCGCCGTATATAGGCCGCCGCCTTCGGACGAAGCAACGCGGCCGCCGCCGCTCGGCACCGCGCAGGGGGACACGGGCGCGCAGGCTTCGCAATCCCGTGATCGCGGAAAGAATACCCGCCTCGGGCGTTGGCGCTGCACTTCTCTCTGAGCTGGAAGCCCGATGTCGAGCCGGAACGGACGCAGCACGGTCATGGTCACGGGCGCGAGCGCCGGTGTCGGCCGCGCCGTGGCGCATGAATTCGCCCGGCACGGCTGGAATGTCGGTCTGATCGCCCGGGGCGAGGCCGGGCTGAGGGGCACGATCCGCGATGTCGAGCGGGCGGGCGGCCGGGCGCTGGCCTTCGCGGCCGACGTCGCCGACGCGGAGGCCGTCGCCCAGGCCGCCGACGCGCTGGCCGAGGCGTTCGGCGGCATCGACGTCTGGGTCAACAACGCGATGGTGACGGTCTACGCGCCCGTGCAGGAGACGGACCCGGAGGAGTTCCGACGCGCCACCGAAGTCACCTATCTCGGGCAGGTGCACGGGACCCTGGCGGCGCTCCGCCACATGGTGCCGCGCGACCGGGGCACGATCGTGCATATCGGCTCGGCGCTCGCCTATCGGTCGATCCCGCTGCAGGCGAGCTACTGTGCCGCGAAGGCCGCCGTGCGCGGATTCGTGGATTCCCTGCGCAGCGAATTGCTCCACGACGGCAGTCGGGTGCGGCTGACGATGGTCCAGCTCCCGGCGGTCAACACGCCCCAGTTCGACTGGGCGCGGTCGCGGATGCCGCGCAAGCTCGAACCGGTGCCGCCGATCTACCAGCCGGAGGCGATCGCCCGGCACGTGTTCCGGGCGGCGCACGACGCGCCGCGGGAATTGTGGATCGGGGCTTCGGCCTGGAAGGCGATCATCGGAAACATGCTGATCCCGGGCTGGATCGACGGCTACCTCGCCCGGCACGGCTATCGTGGGGAGATGACCAGCGTGCAGGCGCAGACGAACCGCCCCGACAACCTCTACGACCCGGTGGACACCGATCCCGGCGCCCATGGCCGCTTCGATGCCCGGGCGACCGGCCACGTCGCCGCGGCAGACCCGCGCTGGCTCAAGTTCGGGATCGCGGCGGCGCTCGGCATCGTGGCCGGGACGATGCTGTTCGCCACCGAGGCGCATGGGCGGGCGGAAGCGCGCGCCGACCGCCGGCTGGGCAGACGCTAGGATACCGGTTTAGGCAGGCCCATCGCGCAGCCTCGGGGCTGCGCAAACTTAGGCAGGCCCATCGCGCAGCCTCGGGGCTGCGCAAACCTTGCGGAACGCGCTGTGTGGCGCCCCAGGCGGCACCGGGCTTTAGGGAGGATCCGATGCCGGCAACGAACCGCCGCGACCTCGTACGGGGTGCGCTCGCCGGAGGGGCCGTCCTGGGTCTCGGCGGCGGCGCCCGCGCCGCGGCGCCCTTCGGCGGATCGCAGGCGCCGGGCTTCTACCGGACCCGCGTCGGCAGCTGCGAGGTCACGATCCTCAACGACGGGGCGCGCAGCTTCCCGATGCCGGACCGCTTCGTGCGCAATGTTCCCCGGGACGCGGCACTCGGCGCCGCGCAGGCGGCCTACATGCCGCCCGGCCAGGTGACGGTGCCGTTCAACCCGACGCTGATCAACACCGGCGCGAAGCTCATCCTGATCGATACCGGCAACGGTCCGGTGCCGGGCGCGCCCGTCGGCCGGCTCGCGGCGAACCTCGCGGCGGCTGGGATCAGACCCGAGGAGATCGACCTCGTGCTGCTCTCGCATCTCCATCCCGACCACACGAACGGCCTCAAGAGGGCGGACGGGAGCCTCGCCTTCCCGAACGCCGAGATCCGGGCCGCCGCGCCCGACTGGGCATTCTGGATGAGCGACGCCCACATGGCCCAGGCCGCCGACCCGGTGACGCAAGGCTACTTCGCCAACACCCGCCGGGTGCTCGGCGACCTGAAGGACCGGATCGGCACCTTCGCGTGGGACGAGGAGGTCGCACCCGGGATCACCGCCCTCGCCGCGCCCGGCCACACGCCCGGCCACACGGCCTTCGCGATCGCTTCGGGGGCGGACCGGCTGCTGATCCAGTCCGACGTGACCAACATTCCGGCCTTCTTCCTGCAGCACCCGGACTGGCACGTGATGTACGATTACGATGCCGATCAGGCGCAGGCGACGCGCCACCGCTTCTACGACATGGCCGCGTCCGAGAAGGCCCTCGTGGTCGGCTACCACTTCCCCTTCCCGTCCCTCGGCCATGTGGAGCGGAACGGGCCGGGCTACCGGCTGGTGCCCATCGCCTGGAACGGCGCGCTCTGATCGTCCAGGGTCGCGTGCACCCGGATCAGGTTCGCCAGGTCCACGACCCCGCCCGGCCATTCGACGCCCGCGATGTGCCGGTGCGGCCGTTCCGGCTCGCCGAGATCCGAGACCGCCGAGAAGGCACCGTCGAGCGGGTGGCTCTCGGTGTAGCGGCTCCGTGTCGCCAGGACCGGCAGTCCCGCGGCCCGGGCCGAGCTGATGCCGGCGGCCGAATCCTCGAAGGCCACCGCCTCGGAGGCCGGGATGTCCAGGCCGGCGAGCGCCAGGAGGAATACGTCGGGGGCGGGCTTCTTGCGGTTCGCCTCGTCGCCGGCCGCGATCACGTCGAAGGGTGCCGCGTCCGGCGGGAAGTTGGCGGCCAGGAGCCGGTCGACATTCGGCCGGCTCGTGGTGGTGGCCACGGCGAGCCGCAGGCCCGCCGCCCGGGCCTCGGCAATCAGCCGGGCGATCCCGGGGCGCAGCGGCAGGCCGCTCGCTGCCACCAGTTCGCCGTAGGCGCGCGTCTTGCGGGCGTGGATCTCGGGGGCCAGCGCGTGGAGCGCCTCGGCTTCGGCTGCGTGCCGGGTGTCGATGTAATGGGCGAGCCGCTCCTTGCCCCCCATCACGGTCAGCAGGTCGGCGTAGAGCGCCTCGTCCCAGCGCCAGGGCAGGCCGAGTTCCGCGAAGGCGCGGTTGAACGCCTGCCGGTGCAGATCCTCCGTCTCGGCGAGGGTCCCGTCGACGTCGAAGATCAGCGCCCTCAGCACGACAGGTCGCGACCGGAGGCGCCCTCCGCGCCCGCGCGGATCGCCGCGATGCGCTCGGCATAGGCGCCCGGACCGCCGCCGAAGACCGCGTTGCCGGCGACGAACGTGTCGGCCCCGGCGCGGCTCGCCGCCTTGACGGTCTCGGGGTCGATCCCGCCGTCGACCTGGATGCGGATGTCCCGGCCCGCCACCATGGCGCGCACCCGCGCCACCGATTCCATCGTGCTCTTGATGAAGCTCTGGCCGCCGAAGCCGGGATTGACCGTCATCACCAGCACGAGGTCCACGAGGTCGAGCACCGGCTCGACCAGGGCGGCCGGCGTGCCCGGATTGATCGCCACGCCGGCGCGCTTGCCGAGGTCGCGGATGGTCTGGAGCGAGCGGTGGATGTGCGGCCCGGCCTCGGCATGGACGGTGATGCCGTCGGCCCCGGCCTGCGCGAAGGCCGCGAGGTACGGGTCGGCGGGCGCGATCATCAGGTGGACGTCGAAGTACTTCTGCGTGTGCGGGCGCAGCGCCTTCACCACCGGCGGCCCGAAGGTGATGTTGGGCACGAAGTGCCCGTCCATGACGTCGAGATGGATCCAGTCGGCGCCGGCCGCGTCCACGGCGCGGGTCTCCTCGGCGAGCTTCGAGAAGTCGGCGGACAGGATCGAGGGGGCGATGACGGGTGGGAGCATGGGAGGCTTTCGGGATTGTTCAGGCCAGCCTGCGACGGCGCTCGACGAGCTGCATGATCATCGGCGTCAGGATCAGCTGCATGGCCAGATCCAGCTTCCCGCCGGGTATCACGATGGAATTGGCCCGGCTCATGAAACTGTCGTGGATCATGGAGACGAGATACGAGAAGTCGATCCCCTTCGGGTCCTTGAAGCGGATGACCACCATCGATTCGTCGGCGGTGGGGATCCAGCGGGCGATGAACGGGTTCGAGGTGTCGACTGTGGGCACCCGCTGGAAGTTGATGTCGGTGAAGGAGAATTGCGGGCAGATGGTCTGCACGTAATCGGGCATGCGCCGCAGGATCACGTCGGTCACCGCCTCGGTGGAGTAGCCGCGGAACGAGCGGTCCCGGTGCAGCTTCTGAATCCATTCGAGGTTGATCACCGGCACGACGCCGATCTTCAGGTCGGCGTAGCGGGCGATGTCGACATCCTGATCGGCCACGCAGCCGTGCAGGCCCTCGTAGAACAGCAGGTCCGAATCCGGCGGGAACGACTCCCAGTCCGAGAAGCTCCCCTCCGGGATGCCGAAGGCCTGCGCGTCGTGGGCATCGTGGGCGTAGTGGCGGGTGCGGCCGGTCCCGGATTCGGCGTAGCTGCGGAAGACCGCCTCCAGCTCGGGCAGGAGGTTGGCGCGCGGCGCGAAGTGGGACAGCGTCGGTTCGTTCGCCATCATCGCCCGCATCGTGTCGCGGTCGAACGCATGGAAGCCGTCGCCCTCGATGAAGACCGCCCGCACGTCCTCGCGGCGGAAGATCTGCTCGAAGGTGTTGCGCACCGAGGTGGTCCCGGCCCCGGAGGAGCCGGTCACCGAGATGATGGGGTGCCGCGCCGACATTACCGTCCGGACTTCGTGCTGTGCCTCACGACCGCATCAGACCGCGCTGCCCGAACAGCGGCGAGCGGCCGGCATCGGGCTTGCCGCCCGCGTAATAGGTCGCGACGCAGGCCACCTCCTCGGTGGAGCCGCAGACCAGGGGCGCCCGCTCGTGGATGCCGGTGGCCACCAGGTCGAGGATCCGCGTCTGGCCGTCGGTGGCCGAGCCGCCGGCCTGCTCGACCAGCATCGCCACGGGGGCGACCTCGTAGAGCAACCGCAGGCGGCCGCGGGCGTAGTTCTTCCGGGCGTCGCCCGGGTAGAGGAAAACGCCGCCGCGGGTCAGGACGCGCTGGATGTCGGCCACCAGGGAGGCGAGCCAGCGCATGTTGTAGTCCTTGTCGCGCGGGCCCTCGGTGCCGCGCTGGCAATCCTCGATATAGGCCTTCACCGGGGCATCCCAGTGCCGGGCGTTCGAGGCGTTGATGGCGAATTCCTTGGTGGAGGCCGGCACCGACATGGCCGGGCTCGTCAGCTTGAACGTACCCTCGGCGCGGTCGAGCACGTAGGACTGGGTGCCCTCCCCCAGCGTCAGGATCAGCGCGGTGGCCGGGCCGTAGGTCACGAAGCCCGCGGCGATCTGCGTCGAGCCGGGGGTCGTGAACGAGGCGAGCGGATTCGCCGGATCCTTGATCGACGGCCGGATGCCGAAGATCAGGCCCACGGCCATGTTCACGCCGATGTTGGACGAGCCGTCGAGGGGGTCGATGGCGACGGCGAGCGGCGCGTCCGGGTTCAGCCGCATCACCTCCTCGGCCTCCTCGGAGGCGACCTCGGCGACCGGGGCACCGCGCAGGGCCGCGGTCACGCTCTCGTGCGCGATGACGTCGAGGGCCTTCTGGACGTCGCCGTCGCTGTTGTGCTCGCCGGCCGCCGCGAGGTCGCCGCCGAGCGCACCGCGCCCGATCCGCTCGCTGATCTCTACCGCCGAGCGCGCCACGGCCGCGATCACCGCGGCGGTGTCCTTCAGCGCCGGATTGGCGTCCACGGCCTGCGCAAGACAGGTCTCGAGGGGCGTCCCGATCGCCGCTGAAATTGCCATCGGCCTACTCCTCCTGCTCGGATCCCGTCCGTCGGGATCGCGCCTTCCGCGCCGGCTCTGTAGCGGCCGCTTGGCCGCCAAGATAGCGGTCTGTGTCTCCGGATCGACAGGAACCCGCGGCGCGGCCTTCAAGATTTCTGTGCGATCTTGTGTCATAGGACGAAAAAAACGAGATGTCCGCCATGCGCAATCTCTCCCTCAAGCAGCTTCAGGCGGTCGCTGCCGTGGCCCGCCTCGGCACCATGACCCGGGCGGCGCAGGAGCTGAACGTCACCTCGGCCGCCCTCTACGCGCGCATCCGCCAGCTGGAGGAGGAGGCCGGGCTGCTGCTGTTCGACCGGACGCCGGGCGGCCTCAAGCCGACCGATGCCGGCCGCGAGATGCTCTGGGCGATCGACAGCATCAACACCGTGCTGGAGACCTGCACCGACCGCCTGCGCACCCTGCGGGGCGCCGAGGGCGGGCGCGTGGCGCTGGGCGTCGTCTCCACCGCCAAGTACTTCGCCCCGCAGGTGATCGCGGGCTTCGTCAAGAAGCATCCCGGGGTCGAGATCAGCCTGTCGGTGCGCAATCGCGGCCAGACCGTGGAGGCTTTGCGCGGTTACGAGATCGACTTCGCCCTGATGGGCCGCCCGCCCCGGGACTTCCCGATCGAGGCCGCGACCTTCGGACCGCATCCGATCGTGCTGATCGCCCCGCCAAGCCATCCCCTCGCGGGCAAGACCGGGCTGAACCGCGAGGATCTCGCCGACCAGCCGTTCTTCCTGCGCGAGGAGGGCTCGGGCACGCGCATGGTCTTCGAGGAGTTCATGAGCGGCGTCCTGGTCAAGCGGGCGCCGCTGGACATCGACACCGGCTCGAACGAGACCATCAAGCAGGCGGTGATGGCCGGGCTCGGGATCGCGCTGCTCTCGGTGCACTCGGTGGCGGCCGAGCTGGAGAGCGGCCGCCTCGTCCTCCTGAACGTCAAGGGACTGCCGATCCGGCGCGACTGGTACGCGGTCCGGCGCGCCGACAAGGTGCTGGGTCCGGCCGCTTCCGCGGTCTGGTCCTATCTGATGTCGGAGGGTGCGCGCAGCCTGCCGGGCGTCGCGCAGAGCGGTCTCGTGCCGGCGGGAGCCAAGGCGTGAGTCCAGCCGGAATCGTCGTCGCGGGCGCCGGCCAGGCCGGCTTCCAACTCGCCGCCTCCCTGCGCGAGGGTGGGTTCAGGGATCCGATCACCCTGGTGGGCGACGAGGCTGCCCTTCCCTACCAGCGTCCGCCCCTGTCGAAGGCCTACCTCGCCGGCAAAACAGACCAGGAAGGCCTGTTCCTGCGCCCCCCCGGCTTCTTCGCCGAGCACGCCATCGCGCACCGGCCGGGGCTCCGCGCCGTCGCGATAGACCGGGCAACACGTCTTCTGCAGCTGTCGGACGGCGGGCACCTGCCCTACGCCCACCTCGTGATCGCCACCGGCGCCCGCAACCGGCCCCTGCCCGTGCCCGGAGCCGAGCTCGACGGCGTGCGCCAGTTGCGCGGCCTCGCGGATGCCGACGCGCTCCGGGCGCAGATCGAGGCGGCCCGGGCGATCGTCGTGGTGGGCGCGGGCTTCATCGGGCTCGAATTCGCCGCCGTCGCGGCCGGGCGCGGCCTCTCCGTGACGGTGATCGAGGCGGCCGAGCGGCCTATGGCCCGGGCGGTCTCGGCCGAGATGGGCGCGTTCTTCCGCGGTGCGCAGGAGGCGATGGGCGTGCGCTTCGCCTTCGGGGCCGGCGTAACGGCGATCCTCGGGCGGGACGGCCGTGCCGTCGGCGTGGCCCTCGCGGACGGCCGGGAACTGCCCGCCGACCTCGTCCTGGTCGGCATCGGGGTACTGCCGAACCGGGAGCTCGCCTTGGAAGCGGGCCTGCCGGCCGAGGATGGGGTGCGGGTCGACGCGTTCCTGTCGACACCCGATCCGGCCATCTCGGCGATCGGCGATTGCGCCCGGTTTCCCAGTTCCTTCGCTCACGGGCTCACGCCGGACGGCACCGTGCGGATCGAGTCCGTGCAGAACGCCATCGACCAGGGGCGCTGCCTGGCGGCGCGGCTCACCGGCAAGCCGGCGGCCTACGGCGCGCTGCCCTGGTTCTGGAGCGACCAGGGCCGGCACAAGCTGCAGATCGCCGGATTGGCGGGCCCCACGGATGCCAGCGTGGTCCGCGGCTCCGGCTCCGCCTTCTCGGTCTTCCGATTCCGCGACGGACGCCTGAGCGCCGTCGAATCCGTCGACCGGGCGGGCGACCACATGATCGCCCGGCGGCTGCTCACGGCCGGAACGCCGCTGAGCCCGGATCAGGCGGCGGATCCGGGCTTCGACCTCAAGGCGCTGGCGCTGCAGCGGCCCTGAAGGTGCTCAGCCCGGGAACGCCACCGGGGCCGGCTTCTGCCGCAGGGCGATGGCGGTGCCGATCCCGAGCGCCAGGATCGTGACGGCGCATCCCAGGAGCGCGCCGAGCTGGCCGAACCCGAGCAGCGCCTGCCCGATCACCGCGACGCCGAGCGCCTGCCCGCAGAAGAACGAGAAGGCGTGGAGCGCCACCGCGGAGGCGCGGGCCTTGGGCGCCACCTCGGTGACCTGCGTCTGGTAGGTGTTGTGCAGCATGTAGAAGCCGAGCCCCATCGCGGTGAGCGCGGCGCAATCGACCTGCCACGTGCCGGCGAGCCCGACGACGGTGAGGGACGCACTACAGATCAGGCCGCCGCCGATGAGCATGCGCGGCAGGCCGAGCAGCCGCACCAGCAGCCCGACCAGGGCCGAGTAGAGCAGGCCGCCGACCGCGAACCCCGCCAGCACGAGGCCGGCCTCGCGCGGTCCCCCCTCCCCGCGGGCCTCGATCAGCGGGGCGAGGTGCGGAAACACGCCGAAGATCGCGATGGCCTCGATGAACACCGCCGAGAACAGCACCCGCGCCCGGGGATTGCGCAGGATCGTCCGGTAGCGGGTCACCGCCTCGCCGAAGGCCGGACGGCGCGCGGCGGGCCGGCCGGTCCGGTCGAACCCGAACACGGTCGCCGCGCAGGCGATGGCCGCCACCGCCGCGGTGACCGCGAAGACACCGCGCCAGCCGATCGCCGCCTCGATCAGGCCCGCGAAGGTCGAGCCGGAAAGCTGGCCGAGGATCACCGCCACCAGGAACCGGCCGATCGCCACCTGACGGCCCTCCATCGGCACCCGGTCACCCAGCAGCGCCAGGGACAGCGGAATGCAGCCCCCCGCCGCCGCCCCCGCCAGCATGCGCAGGCCGAACAGGCTGCCGATATCGGGGGCGATGCTGCACAGGGTCAGGGCGACGGCGAGCACCGCGAGGCAGGTGCTCATCACCCGCTCCTTGCCGAGCGCGTCGCCGATCGGGCCGAGCACCGGCTGGATGAAGGCGTAAGGCAGCGCGAAGGCGGTGGAGAGGAGCGCCACCGTGTGGGCGTCGCTCGCGAGATCCCGGGCGAGCACGCCGACGAGAGGCTCGACCGAGCGGAGCGCGAAGGTGCTGCCGAACCCCGCACAGGCCAGGACGACGATGAGACGCGGGATCGACGTCGGCGGCGACTTCGGCAGCGTCGCGGCGGGGACGAGAGCCGGCTCTGTGCTGTCGGTCATGAGGGACGCTGCGCGACGCGGGCCAAACCAGACTCGCGACATCGCATCTCCCCCGCCGGAGCGGAACCCCGTTGCGCGACAGATCCGTGCGCGTCGAACGCCGGATCCGGTGCGGGGGATCGCTGCCGCCCGAGCCCGGCGGCGCTCAGGCCGAGGCGGCCGCCTGATGCGCCTCCGCGAGCTGCGCATCCTCCGCCGCGACCATCCGGGCGGCCGGACGGGACCGGATGCGCTCGACATAGGCCGTCAGGACGGGCGCGGGCTCCACGAGGCCGAAGCCCGTCGTCCAGCCGAGGGCGCCGCCCCACAGGATGTCGGCGGCGCTGAAGCGCTCGCCGAGCAGGTACGGCCCCGGCGTCAGCGCCTCCTTCACCCGGGCGATCACGCTGTCGTAATCGGCATAGGCCGACATGGCGCGTGGGCCCGGCTCCCGCTTCAGGTGCCGGTCGATCACCGCGGGCTCGAAGCAGGAGCCGTAGAACACCATCCAGCGCAGATAGGTAGGGTCCGGGACGGCAGGGTGAACCCGCCCATCGAGATCATCGACTCGATACGCGACAGGCATTCGCGCGGGCTGTTGGCGTGGAGCGTGCCCATCGAGCCGTCGTGGCCGGTGTTCATCGCCTGGAGCAGGTCGAAGGCTTCCGGTCCGCGCACCTCGCCGACGATGATCCGCTCCGGCCGCATGCGCAGGCAGTTCTTGACGAGATCGCGCATGGTGACCTGGCCCTGGCCCTCCATGTTGGGCGGCCGCGTCTCCAGGCGGACCACATGGGGCTGCTGGAGCTGCAGCTCGGCCGCGTCCTCGCAGGTGATCACCCGCTCGTCGTGCTCGATGAAGGCGGTCAGGCAGTTCAGCAGCGTGGTCTTGCCCGAGCCCGTGCCGCCCGAGATGACCACGTTGCAGCGCGACTGGCCGATGATCTTGAGAACCTCGGCGCCCTCGGGCGAGATCGCCCCGAAGCGGACGAGCTGCTCCAGGGTCAGCTTGTCCTTCTTGAACTTGCGGATGGTGAGCGCCGGGCCGTCGATGGCCAGCGGCGGCGCGATGACGTTGACGCGGGACCCGTCCGGCAGGCGCGCGTCGCAGATCGGCGAGGCGTCGTCGACGCGCCGGCCCACTTGGCTGACGATCCGCTGGCAGATGTTCATCAACTGCTGGTTGTCGCGGAACCGGACGCTGGTCAGCTGGATCTTGCCGCCGACCTCGATGAAGGTCCGGTGGGCGCCGTTGACCATGATGTCGGCGATGTCGTCGCGGGCGAGCAGCGGTTCCAGCGGGCCGTAGCCGAGGACGTCGTTGCAGATGTCGTCGAGCAGCTCCTCCTGCTCGGAGATCGACAGGACGATGTTCTTGAGCCCGATGATCTCCGTGACGATGTCGCGGATCTCCTCGCGCGCCGTCTCGGCATCGAGGCGCGAGAGCTGCGTCAGGTCGATCGCCTCGATCAGGGCGCCGAAGATCAGACTCTTCGTGCGGTAATAATCCTCGGACCGCGCGGTCTCGACGACGACCGGCGCCGTCGGTGCCGGACGCGCGACCGGAGCCGCCGCATCGCGCAGGACCGGCGTGGCCGGCGCAGGGGTCCGGGCCTGCGGGATCGGCGGGGGGGCCACCGATGTGCCGCCGGCGTGTCGCCTACCGAACATGGGTCAGCCCTCCGACGCTGACCTGCGGAGCCCGTGGGACGAAGGATCGTATCCGCATCAGGATGCCTTGCGGCCGGCGAGCTTGGCGAGCAGCGGCTCGAGCAGGCTCGGACGTCCCCGCCGGCTCTCCGGACGCCCGAGGGTCATGGCGGCCAGATCGTTGAACAGCTCCGCCACCTTCGATCCGGCCTGGATCTCGGCGATCATCTGGCCGTTATTGGCGGCGGTGCCGAACAGCGTCGGCTCGAACGGGATCGACAGGGCGACCGGGGTCTCCAGGGCCTTGGCGAACTCGGCTGTGCCGATCTCGGGCCGCTTCGGTACGCCGACGCCGTTCAGCAGGACGCGGGGCGGCTGGTCGTTCGGGCGCCCGTGCTTCAGCGCGCCGAGAAGGTTCTTGGCGTTGCGCAGGCAGGCGAGATCGGGACCGGCCACGATCAGGATCTCGTCGGCCGCGGTCAGGATGCGCTTCGACCACGCGTTCCACTGATGCGGGATGTCCAGGACCACGCAGGGTACGCTCGCCCGCATGTGCTCGATCAGCGCGTCGAAGGCCGGCTCGGACAGGTCGATGGTCCGGTCGAGGCTCGCCGGCGCCGAGAGCAGGCTCAGGTTGTCGCTGCACTTGGACAGCAGCCGCTCCACCAGGGCGGAGTCCAGCCGCTCGGGGGCGAAGACCGCTTCGGCGATGCCCTGCGGCGGATCTTGGTTGAAGTTCAGCGAGGCGGTGCCGAAGGCGATGTCGAGATCGGCGATCACCGTCTGGACGCCTTGGTTCCGGGCAACCGACCACGCGAAATTGTGCGCCACCGTGGAGGCGCCGATGCCGCCTTTCACGCCGTAGACCGCCACGGTCCGCCCCACCGGCTTGACGCCCGGAGCGGTGAACAGGTCGGAGATCGCCGCGATCAGCGTCAGGGGCTCGACCGGCACCATGAGGTAGTCGGACACCCCGCGCTGGATCAGCTGCCGGTAGAGCATCACGTCGTTGAGGTGGCCGATCACCACGACGCGGGTGCCCTCGTCGCAGACCTCGGCCAGGGCATCGAGGCACTCGATCGGCTTCGAGCGCGCGCCTTGGATCTCGATGATGATGACGTTGGGCGTCGGCGCGTGCCGATAGGCCTCGATCGCGGCGGCGCCGCCGCCCATCCGGACCTTGACCTGCGCCTTCTGCATGCGCCGGTCGAGGGCTGCGCCCTCGATCATCGCGGCGGTCTCGCCGGTCTCGCAGAATGCCTGGATGGTGATCCGGGGCACCGGGGCGATCGTGCGCTCGCTCGTCTCGGACAGGTCTGCCATGACGGCGCTTTCGGGTTCGCGTTCGGGGCGCGGCGTCGGGGAGCGGCGGGGCTGCCCGTCCCAACGCCGGCTGTCTCAGTTGGTGACTTGGGACTTCACGGCGGTCTGCCCATCTTGCCGCCATGTGGTTGACGGATCCTTGCCGTCCCGCAATTGCCCGATGTCCCGGACGCGCTTGACCGTATCGATCCGACCCTCGGGGCGGCCGCGCACGAGGTCGACCGGATCTGCGACCTGGGCGGCGACGTTGGACTGCGTGGCGCAGCCCAGGTTCCAGCTCGGCTGGTTGCTGTAATCGTAGGCGAAGCTTCGGGTCCCGAGATCCTGAGGCCAGAGGCCGCAGGCGTCGGACACCTTGGCCTGCATGCGCTGGAAGCTCAGCCGGATCGGCGCGGCGAGGGTCGGGGCGGTGACCACGTAGCCGGTGACGGTGATCTCGCGGACGCCGATGCCGTTCTGCGTCCCGAACCGGCCGAGCACCGAGGCGGTCCGCTGGACGGCGGCCACTTGGTTGGGCGGGACGCCCTGCGGAACCTCCATCAGCAGGGCGCCGCGGCCGTACCGGCGGTATTCGAGCATGAAGGCATCGACATCGGCCGCTTGGCGCGGATCCAGATGCCCCACGCCGGTGGGGAACACGTCGAGGTTGCGGGCCCCGTCCGTCAGGACGATCGGGTGGCGTGCGCGGTAATCCGTCACGTCGATCCCGCCGGTGGTGGCGGGATCGCTCTTGCAGGCCGCCGCGAGGGCGCCCAGCGCGCAGGCGGCGAGCAGGCTCGCGGCGCGGCGCGGCAGGGTGGGCGGGGGACGTCCGGTCATGGTTCCGATCCTGGGGCGCGGCGGTGACGCGGGGCGCTACTCGACGATGAAGCCGACGCGGCCGCGATAGGTGCGTCCGAGCGGCGGCGCGGCGGCCGCCCCGGGGGAGGCGACCTTGCCGTAGAGCCGGTTGATCTGGCCGAGCAGCACCGCCTGGCCGTCGGTGGAATCGACGAAGTTGTCGTCCGGCCGGCTCACCTGCTTCGGTTCCATCGTCCGGGCGATGTAGGGGGTGCACATGATCATCAACTCCGTCTCCTGGCGCTGGTAGTCGCGGGAGCGGAACAGCGCGCCGAGGATCGGAAGATTGATCAGGCCGGGCAGGCCGGAGATCGCCTGCTTGTTCACCTGCTGGATCAGGCCGGCGGTCATCATCACGCCGCCCGAGGGCAGCTCGACGGTGGTCTCGGAGCGCCGCACCCGGGTGCCCGGCACCGCGACCGAGTTGTTCCCGACGACGTAGGTGAAGTTCTGCTGTGGATCGATCTCGGTCACGTCCGTTGCGACGCGGATCGAGATGCGGTTGTCGGCGAGCACCACCGGCGTGAACGACAGGGCGACGCCGTAGGGCTTGTAGGTGATGCCGGGGGTGCACACGCCGCCCACCGTGCAGGCGGCCGAGGATGGCACCGGGAACTCGCCGCCGGCCAGGAACTTCGCGGCCTCCCCGGAGATGGCGGTGAGCGTCGGCTCGGCCAGGATCCGCGAGACGCCCGCCTGCTCGAAGGCCTTCAGGGTCGCCTGGAGCGAGAAGCCGCCCGACTGGATCGAGGCCTGGATCTGGTTGCCGCTCGGAGCCGATGGGTTGATCGGGAACGGCAGGTTGTTGATCAGCGCCGGTGACGTCGCGGAACCGAGCGGGTTCAGCGCCGACCAGTTGCCGGTCATGTTGATCCCGAACTGCTTCAGGACGTTGCGCGACACCTCCACCACGGTGACGCGGAGCATCACCTGGTCCTTGTTGCGGATCGTGAGGTTGTTGATCACGGCGCCGCGCGCGCCCGCGGTGACACCGCCGCTCGGTGCCCCCGCGGCCCCCGCCGCGCCCCCGCCGCCCAGCCCCACGAACGCATTGGCGATGTCGATCGCCTGCTGCGCGTCCGCGGAGGAATTCACCGACCCCGAGAGCAGCACCGAGGCCCCCGAGGAGCGCACGTCGAAGCGCCCGCCCGGGATGCTCTGGCCGAGCAACTCGCGCAGGGTCCCGAGGTTGAGATCCCGCGCCACCGACACGTCGAGGGCGGCGATCTGGCGGCCCTCGGCATCCATGATGAAGATCGAGGTTGCGCCGTCGGCCATGCCGATCACGAAGACCTTGCGGGTCGAGCGAACCACGGCGTTGGCCACGGCGGGGTTGGCCACGAACACCTCCTTGGCGTCCCGCGGCAGGTCGACGATCACGGAGCGGCCGGCGGTCAGCTCGACCCGCCGGGTCGAGGCGGATTCCGCGGCGCCGACCGTCAGGATCGGCGCGGGACCGAAGGTCTGGCGGTCCTGCGCGGGGGCCGGTCCGGACAGGACGGCCAGCAGGGCGAGGGCGCCGGCCGCGCGGCCGGCGGGGCGGCCCATCGGGCGCGGGTGGGGGGACGGAGCGGTCATGGCGATCACGGCGTCTGCTGCCGCGCGACGCCGAAGCGCACCACGGTCAAGGCGGGTTCGGGCATCTGCGCCACGGACGCATCGGCCAGCGGCGTGGCTTCGGGCGGCCGCCCGGCATCGGCGAGGCTGCGCAGCGAAAGGGTGAGGGCGCCGACCTTCTGGGCCAGCGCCAGGGTCTCGGCCTGCGCGGGCGTGACGGCCAGCGTCGCGGTCTCGCCGGTGACTACGTTGGTGCCGTTCTTCTCCTGAACCAGCTGCCCGATCGCGAGGACGCGGATGTCGGTGAGGATCGTCTGGGAGAGCTGCACGTCGCTGTTGTTGGCCCGCGAATTGGACTCGTCGCGGAATGTGCGGATCACGTCGACGCGGTCGTTCGGGAGGATGAAGCCGCCGGCCGAGTTGGTGCCGCGGCTGTCGGTGACGATGGCGACGGCGCGCATGCCGGCCGGCAGGATCGCCGCCATGAATCCGCTCTCCGGGCGCACGAGCTTCTGCGCGCGGATCGGCTCGCCCGCCAGGAAGCCTGCGCGCACCGAGGCGCCCACGGTCTCCTCGAGGGCCTTGGGGTTGATCTTGCGGGTCACGTAGCCTGCCGTCACGGCGCTGTCCGGCCAGGGTTGCCAGCGCAGATCCGCGGCCCGGAGAACCTGACCCATGGGCATGTCGATGGCGGCCACGAGCACGTCGGTCATCGGTTGCGGCGGCGCCTCGGCCTTCGGCGGCGGAGGCGGCGGTGGCGGATCGCCGCCGCTCATCAGGAAGGCCGCCCCGGTTCCCGCCGCGAGGGCGATACCGAGGACGGCGAAACGGGCTGGGTTCATCGCATCGCCACGCGCCAGAGACGGCCGAATTGCCGTCCATGACCCGAACCTGCGCGGGGATTCGTGTAATTATGGTTAAGGTATTATAACCTCTGGCGTTGTCGCCGGTCCGGAAACGGGGCGCCCGAGAAGCGCGTCACAATCCGCAGGATCCTTCAGCATCCACCCGAACTCGGCCGTGGTGCATCACCGCTTCGTGACCTATCGTGCCACCGGAACCGCCTCAGAAGCGGGCGCTCGGGCGAACCGGGGGGAAATATGATCAGGACATTCGGCAGCGCGGTTTTGGCGGCTGCCCTCGCGGGGACCGCACTCGGCTCCGTTCCGGCGGCCGCGCAGGGGACCTTCTCGGACAATGCGGTCCGGATCGGCATCCTCAACGACCAATCCGGCCTCTACGCGGAGTACGGCGGTCAGGGCTCGGTCGAGGCCGCCCGCATGGCGGTGGAGGACATGGGCGGCAAGATCGGCAGCGTGCCGATCGAGATCCTCTCGTCCGACCACCAGAACAAGCCCGACATCGCCTCGGCGATCGCCCGGCAATGGTACGACCGCGACAATGTCGACGCGATCATGGAGCTGACCACGTCCTCGGTGGCGCTGGCGGTCCAGGGCCTGTCCAGGGAAAAGAAGAAGATCACCATCACCACCGGAGCGGCCACCAGCGACCTCACCGGCAAGGCCTGCACGCCCTACGGCTATCACTGGGCCTTCGACACGCGGGCTCTGGCGGTGGGCACCGGCGGCGCGCTGACCCGCGCGGGCGGCGACACGTGGTACTTCCTCACCGCCGACTACGCCTTCGGCTCGGCGCTGGAGGCCGACACCAGCAAGGTGGTGCTCGCCAACGGCGGCAAGGTGCTGGGCAGCGTCCGGCACCCGCTCTCGAACCAGGACTTCTCGTCCTTCCTGCTCCAGGCGCAGGGCTCGAAGGCCAAGGTGATCGGGCTCGCCAATGCGGGGCTCGACACCTCGAACGCGATCAAGCAGGCCGCGGAATACGGCATCGTCGAAGGCGGCCAGAAGCTCGCGGCCCTGCTGTTCACCCTCTCGGAGGTGCACGGGCTCGGCCTGAAGGTCGCGCAGGGCCTGACGCTCACCGAGGGCTGGTACTGGGATGCCAACGACGAGACCCGGGCCTTCGGCCAGCGCTACATGAAGCGCACCGGCCGGATGCCCAACATGATCCAGGCCGGCACCTACTCGGCGGTCCTGTCCTACCTGAAGGCCGTCAAGGCGGCCGGCACCGACGAGACGGATGCAGTCAACGCCAAGCTCAAGGCGCTGCCGGTGGACGACGTCTTCGCCCATGGCGGGATCGTCCAGCCGAACGGCCGCATGGTGCACGACATGTACCTGTTCGAGGTCAAGAAGCCGGCCGAGTCGAAGGGCCCGTGGGATCTCTACCGGCAGCTCGCCACGATCCCCGGCAAGGAGGCCTTCGCGTCCCCGGCCGAGAGCGGCTGCCCGCTGACGGCGGCGAAGTAGGGTTTAGGACTCGTCGAACACCGCGCTGTGCGAGCCGATCCGAGCGCCAAGGCGGCGCTCGGATCACCGGCCTCGCGCCGCCTTGCCGCTCGCAACGAACCCTCTCACCCCGCCCAGACGCGCCGGTACAGCGCCACGATCTCGTCGGCGCTGGGCTCCAGCGGGTTGTTGGCCGGGGAGCCGGAGGCCAGCGCCTGGGCCGCCATGGTGGGAAGCAGCGCCTCCCAGCGGGCCGGGTCGATCCCGTATTCCTGCGGCCCCGGCACGTCGAGGTCGTCGTTGAGCGCCTCCAGTTCCGACACCAGGGCCGAGACCGCGGACCGGTCGTCGGTGTCCGGCCCGGCGATCTTCATGGCGCGGGCGCAGGCCGCGTAGCGGTCGATGGAGGCCGGGGCCGAGAAGGCCGTGACCGCCGGCAGCAGCATCGCGTTCGAGAGCCCGTGGGCCACATGGAAATGCGCCCCGATCGGCCGGCTCATGCCGTGGACCAGCGCCACCGAGGCGTTCGAGAAGGCGATGCCCGCCTGGGTGGCCCCGAGCATCATCGCCTCCCGGGCCGCCCGATCGCCCGGATCGGTCCAGACCCGCCGCAGGTTCGGGGCGATCAGGCCCATCGCCTGAAGTGCCAGCCCGTCCGAGAACATGTTCGCCTTGCGCGAGACGTAGGCCTCGATGGCATGGGTCAGCGCGTCGATGCCGGTATCCGCCGTGAGCCGCTTGGGCTTGGTGAGCGTCAGCTCGTAATCCACCAGCGCCGCCACCGGCAGGTAGGCGAGCCCGATGCAGAGCATCTTCTCGTCGGAGGCCTCGTCGGTCACGATGGTGAAGCGGGTGGCTTCCGAGCCGGTGCCCGCGGTGGTGGGGATCGCCACGATCGGCAGGCCGGGCTCGTCCTGCTGACGGGGCGCCTTGTAGTCGCGCATGTGGCCGCCGTGGCGGGCGAGCACCGCCACCGCCTTGGCGGTGTCCATCGGGCTGCCGCCGCCGAAGCCGACCACGCAGTCGAACTCGCCGGCCTTGAGCGCGGCGAGCGCCGCCTCCACGGAGGCGACGGTCGGGTCCGGCACGGTCTCGGAGAAGATCGTCGCCTTGGCGCCCGCCCTGGTCAGCCGTTCCAGCAGCGTGTCGGTGCGGCCGCTGCCGGCGAGGTAGGGGTCGGTGACCACGAAGGGCCGCGACAGGCCGAGCTGGCCGAGCACCTCCGGCAGGAGCCGCGAGGCGCCGGCGCCGACGCGCATCAGCCGGGGCAGGGCGATCGAGGCGACCATCTCTTGATCCTTCCACCCGGCGCGTGACCTGACCTGCCGGAGCCGGCCGATCTTACGGCGCCGGCGGATTCCGCGAAACCGTCCCGGCTTACACCGCCGGCCCGGCGAACAGCGCCCCCGCGGCCTTCACCTCTCCGGCGATGAACCCCGCCACGGCGCGGATATGGGCCGCCTTCCGGTGGTCCTCGTGGATGTGCATGTGGAACGAGCGCGTCAGCGAGACCGCCTCCGGCAGCACCGGCACGAGGCCGGGATGCGCCGCCGCGATGAAGGCCGGCAGGATGCACAGGCCGGCTCCGCCGAGCGTCGCGTGGACCTGGGCCAGGAGGTTGGTCGAGCGCAGCCGCGCCGAGACCGCGGGGCCGAGTGCCCCGAGGTAGTTCAACTCGCGGGTGAACAGCATGTCTTCGATGTAGCCGACGAACGGATGGGCCGGCAGGTCCGCGAGTTCGGCGATCGGCCGCGCGGCCGCGCGTAAGATTCGGCCGCGTAGACGAACAGCCGGTAATCGGTGAGCCGGCGTGCCACCCACCGGGCCTGCTGCGGGCCCGAGAGGCTGATCACGATGTCGGCCTCGCGCTTGGACAGGCTGAAGATCCGGGCGGTGGCCATGATCTCCACCTCCAGCCCCGGATGGCGGGCGGTGAGCCGGTGCATCCGGGGGGCGAGGAACACGCTGCCGAAGCCGTCCGGCGCGCCGATCCGCACCGTGCCGGAGACCGTCTGGGCCGCCCCCGTGGCGGCGCTCGCCGACAGGAACGCGCTCTCCATGGCCTCGGCGACGCCCAGCAGGTTCGCCCCGTCCTCGGTGAGCGCGTAGCCGAGGTTGCTGCGGTGGAACAGGCGGGCGCCGAGACCCTCCTCCAGGGCGCGGATCCGCCGGCCGACCGTGGTGTGCTCGGTGCCGGTGCGTGCTCCGGCGGCGCTCAGGGTCCCGGTCCGCGCCACCGCGAGGAAGAAGCGCAGGTCGTCCCAGTTGGGCCCCGTCCTGGCCATGGCCGCACTCCCGCTGTGCATCGATGCACGACGGCTGTAAGCGCATCCGGCTTTATCGCTCAAGGGATCCTGTTAGGGTGCATCAAAATCAAACGCATCATCACAGGGAGGCGCGCATGCGCACGATCGGGCACTTCATCGGCGGCCGGGCTGTCGGCGGCGAGAGCGGGCGGTTCGCCGACGTGTTCCATCCCTCGACCGGCGAGGTCCAGGCCAAGGTGGCGCTGGCCAGCAAGGCCGAGATGCGCGCCGCCGTCGAGAACGCGGCGGCGGCCCAGCCGGCCTGGGCGGCCACCAACCCGCAGAAGCGCGCCCGCGTGATGATGCGCTTCCTGGAGCTGATCCGCGCCGAGAACGATTCCCTGGCTGAGCTTCTCGCCTCCGAGCACGGCAAGACCGTGCCGGACGCCAAGGGCGACATCCAGCGCGGCGTCGAGGTGGTGGAGTTCGCCTGCGGGATCCCGCACCTGCTCAAGGGCGAGTACACGGAGGGCGCCGGGCCCGGCATCGACGTCTACTCCCTGCGCCCAGCCGCTGGGCGTC
>NZ_BACT01000298.1:0-4238 GCF_000333255.1 Methylobacterium sp. B1
AACTCACCGAGCGCGACCTCGCCAAGACCCTGAGCGCCACGGCGTGAAGATCGTCGAGCCCCAGGGCCAGAAGTTCGACCCGAACCGCCATCAGGCCATGTTCGAGGTGCCGAACGCGGAGGTTCCGGCCGGTACCGTCGTGCAGGTCGTGCAGGCGGGCTACGTCATCGGCGATCGCGTCCTGCGCCCGGCCCTGGTGGGCGTCGCCAAGGGCGGCCCGAAGGCGGCGGCCAGCCCGGCGGACGCCGCCTGACCGACACTGCCGCTCGTCCCCGCGGCGCGGCCTATTGGCAGGGCAGCGCCGCGGAGAAATCCGAGATGAATCGCGCCGCCTCCCGGGTGTGAGCGGGCGCGCGCGGATCCCGGGCGACCGCACCGGCCTCGACCGTGAGGCGCCGGTTGCACGCGCAGCTCGTTAGCGTGCCCGACATCGGATCGGCCGAGCAGATGTCGTGACGGGCGCAGGCACGGTCCAGCGCGTCGATCGGCCGGAATCCGGGACCCCGGTTACCCGGCCCGCAGAAGTTTCCGTAGATCAGGATGGCACCGCGCCCGGTGGGTCCGGGCGGGATGATCTCCTGGGCCCGCACCGTTACGGCGCAGGCCGCGAGCCCGAAGGCGAGCAAAGCTGTCGTGAGGGTGGTCGGTTTGGGGATGCTCACGGCCGATCCTGTCGGAGAAGACCCTCGATCCCGCACGGCTACGCCCGCGCGACATTCGGAATCGCCGCCCTGCACCGGCCATGACCTCGTTCGCGCGGCCGACGGATTCGCGAAGCCGAACGTCGCGTATGGCGTCCCAGCCCACGGGAAGCGTCAAGATCTCCGACAGCGAATATTTGTTAGAATCTATAATTCACGCCGGCCCTGACCAAGGCGAAACCAGATTCCTGTTTGCCGGCACCATAATATGCCGGACCGCTGGCGTTGTAGTACGTAGCAGCGGACGATCCGCGACCGAGATGGAGGTAGAGGGCCTCCACCTTGGCGGAAAGCTTCTCGGTGAAGGCGTATTCGATGCCGCCGCCGGCCGCATAGCCGGTCCGATCGGTCGCCGGCAGGGTGTAGGGATAGGATCCCGCATAGGTCGAGCGCGTGCCGCCGCCATACGCGAAGCCGCCGGTCCCGTAGATGAGGACGCGGTCGATGGCGTAGCCGAGCCGGCCGCGGACCGTCCCGAAATAGTCGAGGCTCGGCCGAACGCTGTAGTACGGCGTGGTGCCGAGATAGGCTGCATCCGCCTTGGCGAAGGCGGTGCCCTGGAGATCGGTCTCGAAGCCGACCACGAAGCCGGAGCCGGGCGCGAACTGATAATTGTAGCCGATCTGGCCGCCACCGGCGAAGCCGCCGCCCCGGCCGCCGCCCGTGACCGCGCCGTAGGTCGGATCGGTGAAGCTGCTGCTTCCGGTGCGGAAGGCGTATCCCGCATTCACGCCGGCGTAGAAGCCGGTCCAGGTGAAGACCGGCAGCGACGGCGGCAGCGGTGGGGGCGGCGCACGGCGCGGCAGATCGGCCGCCTGAGCGGCGAACGCGAAGCAGCAGGCCGCGGCTCCCGTAAGGGCTGCGTGGATCTTGAGCGTCATGGACATCTCGTCGTGGAAGGCGGCGGAGCCGCAGGATCACAGGGTCAGGAGGAGCAGGCCGACGACGGTCACCGCCAGAATCAGGCAGAGTGCGAGATCGAGGATGGCTGCTCCGCCGCAGGTCGGCGCCGGATGCGCGGTGCGAAGGCTGGACAGGGTGGTCATGACCGGTCCTCCCGGTATCCGGGCGTCTGCATCGCGGTCCTCATGGTCCGGAGGGCGCGTTTGGGCACGCCGAGAGCGGCAGGTGCCGCCGCCCCGCCTGAGGGGATGACGGGAGCGGCGGCCTGCGGCGCCTTCGGTGCGGCGGCGCGGTGGACCGTTTCCGCGACAGCCACACCGAGGACGGGCAGCGTGAGCGCGGCGGCGACGCAGACGATGCGCCGGAGCCGCGGAAGGGGGTCGTTCTGCCGCGGGCAGAACCCGGAGGCCGGAGGCAGGGTGAGGGGCGGTAGCGTCTCCAGGACCAGTCGGCGTGTCGGAACGGTCATGGTCCTGTGCTCCTCGCTTGACGTGGGAAATTTGACCACTCCGTCGATGTACGTGTGCAAAAATCCCACGTCAATTCGAAATCAGCGGATCGAGGTGCGCCGCCGCACGCAGTGGGATTGTATCCCACGGCACAAACCGCCACCATGCGATCATGTCTGAAACTGCCGATACTCCGCGGGACGGCGCGAGCCTGCACGCGCCGCTGGCGCGGCTGCTGCGCCCCCTCGTGCGCCTGCTGGTGGCCCGTGGAATCACCTTCCCTGCGCTGACCGACCTGTTGCGCGAGCTCTACGTGAACGTCGCCGAGTACGATTTCGCCCTCACCGGCAAGGAGCAGACCGACAGCCGCGTCTCGCTGCTCACCGGCATCCACCGCAAGGAGGTGCGGCGCCTGCGCGGGGCCGGCGCCCCGGTGAGTGCCGTGCCGGCGGTCGTCTCGCGCACCAGCCGGATCATCGCCCGTTGGATCGCCGATCCGGCCTTCACCGACCCGCAGGGTCATCCCCTGCCGCTGCCGCGGACCGCCGACGGCAACGCCCCCTCCTTCGAGACCCTGGTCTCGGGCGTGACCCGCGATCTGCGGCCACGGGCAGTCCTGGACGAGTGGCTCGACCGGGGCCTCGCCTTCACGGATCCACAGGACCGGATCGTTCTCGCCGAGGCGGCCTACGTGCCGCGGGGCGACGGCGCCGAGGGGCCGCAGCTCTACTATTTCGGCCGCAACCTGCACGACCATATCGCGGCCGCCGTCGCCAACATCGTCGGCGACGCGCCGCGCTTCCTGGAGCGGGCGGTCCATTACGACGGCCTGTCCAAGGACCTCGCGATCAAGCTCGAGGCGCGCGCCCGCGAGATCGCCATGGAGGCGCTGCAGCAAGCCAACCGGGAAGCGCACGCCGCCTGCCAGACCGATCCCGGCGGCACGCATCGGTGGAATTTCGGTCTCTACGTCTACACGGAAGCGGCGCCCTCAGCGCAACCCAAGGACGAGCGGTGAGAGGCCGGCCGGTGCGCGCCTTGCCCAACCGCCGGTTCGTCCTGCGCCTGCTCGCGGGCGCCGCGACCTTTCTGCCGGGCCCCGTCCGGCCGCAGGAGGCGCCGCGCGACCAGGGCATCGGCGGCACCGGCATGATGCGAACCGACGAGCCCCGCAACGGACCCCTCGGCGAGGGCGACCGCGGGATCGGCGGCACCGGCGTGATCGGCACGATCCGCCGCTTCGGCTCGATCATCGTCAACGACCTGCGCATCGCCTATCCGCCGGACGTCGAGGTGCGCATCGACGGCACGGCGGCGAAGACGGCCGACCTCAAGATCGGGCAGGTGGTCCACGTGGTGGCCCGGCCGGAGGGCGCCGGGCTCGCCACGGGGCGGATCGACGTGACCAGCGAGGTGGTCGGGCCGGTGGAATCGGTCGCGCCGGGGCGGTTGGTGGTCCTTGGCCAGCGGGTCTCGACGGCAGGTCTCACCGGCGCCTGGAAGCCGGGGGCGCGGGTCGCGGTGAGCGGGCTGCGGCGGCCCGACGGCGTGATCGTGGCGAGCCTGATCGAGGCGCGGGATTCCGGGCCCGACCGCGTCGCCGGGCCGGTGCAGCGGATCGCGGGCGGCCTCGGGATCGGCGGCCTGCGCATCGCGGGGGCCGACACCCTCCCGACGGGCCGTCGCGCCCTGGTGACGGGCACGGCGGCGAACGGCGTCCTCACCGTGACCAACGCCGCGCAGGTCGGCCTGCCATTCCCGCCGGGGCTGAAGCAGGTCTCGATCGAGGCCTATATCGGCCGGTCCGGCAGCGGGTTCGATGTCGGCGCGGGCTATGCCGTTGCGGGGCGCCCGGGCGCGCGCGTTCCGCGCGCCGGGAGCGTGAAGGCGGTGCTGACCGCAGCCATCGCGCGGGACGGCGACCTGACGGTGGAGCGGCTGCGGATCGAGAACCGCATCGCGCCCGAGCCGCACAGCCGGATGCCCCGCGGTTCGAGCGGGAACGCGACCGGCTCGACCTGCGCAAATCTCCCCGATGAGCTGCCCGGTCGGTTTCGGAGCCGAACCCGGCGGCCGGCAGGGCGGCATCGGCGGCCCTGGCGGCATCGGCGAGCCGCGCGGCCCCGCGATTGACCCCCGGGGCGGGGGGGCACGGTCGTCCCCGGTGCGGAGGGTCCCGGCGGAT
>NZ_BACT01000297.1:0-7605 GCF_000333255.1 Methylobacterium sp. B1
GATCGCCACGAGGTTGTCCAGGCCGCTCGCCCGGGGGAGGGCGTCGGTCAGGACGTGGATCTGGGCCAGGACGATCAGGATCCCGATGCCGGCCAGCATGCCGTGCACCACGGCCGGCGAGATCGCCCGGAACCAGCCGCCGATCCGCAGGGCGCCGGCGGCGAGCTGGACGAGGCCCGCCACCACCAGGACCGGGCCGAGGGCGTCGAGCCCGTGCGCCTGCACGAACCCGTACACGATCACCGCGAGCCCCGCGGCGGGCCCGCTGACCTGGAGCGGCGAGCCCGCGATGAGGCCGACCACGATGCCGCCGACGATGCCGGTGACGAGACCGCGTTCCGGCGGTACGCCGGACGCGATGGCGATGCCCATGCACAGGGGCAGCGCCACCAGGAAGACCACAACGGAGGCGGGCAGGTCCCGGGCGAGGTTCGTCCGGATGGCGCCGCCCGGGGCGAGGGCGGCGGTCAGGCTGCTGGGGATCCGCATGGGTCAGGCCGCCTGCAGGCGGCTGCCGGTGGAGGAATCCTGCGCCACGGGCATGTCGGCCCCGGCGATCGGCCGGAAGCGCCCGTTCGCGCCGTCATAGGCCAGGAGGGCGCCGGTCTCGATCTCGAAGAACCAGCCGTGCAGCCGCAGGGACCCCTTGGCGAGGGCGGCGGCGACGCTCGGATGGGTGCGCAGGTTGGCGAGCTGGACCACCACGTTCTCCAGGGCCAGGGCGTGGTGACGGGCCTGCGCGTCCCTCCCCTCGGGATAGGCCTCGCAGACGATCCGCTCGGCGGCCTCGGCGTGGCGCAGCCAGGACGCGACGCTGGGCATCCGCTTGAGCAGATCCCGGTTCATCAGCCCCTTCATGGCGCCGCAATCGGAATGGCCGCAGAACACGATGTCGCGCACGCCCAGCGCCACCACGGCATACTCGATCGCCGAGGAAGACGCCGCCGACCACGTCGGAGGCCGGGGGCACGATGTTGCCGGCGTGCGGCAGACGAACAGGTCCCCCGGCCCCGCCTGGGTGATGTGCTCCGGCGAGACCCGGGAATCCGCGCAGGCGATGATCAGCGCGCTCGGCTGCTGACCGTCGCGCACGAGCTGCTGGTACATCTGCCGCTGTCCGGGAAAGACGTTGCCCTGGAAGCTGGCGATGCCCTGGATGATGTTGTTCATGAAGGGGTCTCTGACGCTGGGAGAACCGGGGGAGAAACCGGGGCGGGCACACCGCTCGGGCCGCACGACCCGTCCCAAGGGGGGTGGGTCGTGCGGCCCGAGCGTTTGGGTCGGGGTGAAGGTCCCCCGGCCAGGCCGGGGGGAGGAAGGCGAGTCGTCCCGGAGCCGGGCGGGCGGTCTCAGCGTCGGGCCCGGCGGGGCTCTACGGTTCCGGACGCCCAGTGGGGATCGACCGCGCGGCGGCGCGCCACCGTGGTGCCGGCCCTCTCGTGGAGCATCGGCGCTCCGAGGAGCTGACCGGTCCCGGCGCGCTGCGAGTGCAGGGAGCGCGGGTCGTGATGGGGATCGCTGACGTAGGAACTCATGTGGCCCCCGCCGGCCGCCTGGCGGCTCCCGCCGCCGCCTTCGCCGGCCTGCGCGGCCAGGGGCGCGCCGAGGAGTCCGGCCAGGAGGCCCAGGGCGAGGCCGACGGTGGTGCCGCGGATCGGGACGTGTCGTGACTGGGGCATGGCGTTTCCTCGCGCGTTCGTCTTGTGGCCGGGGACACCGAATCCCTGCCGGTCAGTCGAACCTAGTCAAACTCTTGCAAATCTCATGTGCGTCTCAGCACATCACATCAATGAAGACTTTAATCCATCACCAATGTACTACAGAGTGTGTTTGCGCACGTCTTTGTCTCGTCACGAAATCATTGCCGGGATTAAAGCCGGATCTGGTTCCGATGCGCCGGATCGGGCTCTGTCGGGCCATGGGGCCGGACCGTGGGGCCGGGCTAAGGGAATGCGCGGCCGCTGTCCCGACGCCGCGAGGCGGGGTCGATGTCGGGGTGGAACGGGAGGGAGAGCCGATCGGGCCGGAGCGGGATCAGGCCCGTCCGGCCTGCAGACGCGGCGTGGGCTGCGCGGCCGCGCGGCCGGGGGCGGGCAGGGGATTGGCCGCCCTGTAGACGACGCCCGCAGCCTCGTAGGTGAGGCTGGCGGTCCTGTTCCCGGCAAAGCCCCGCTCCAGCAGGCGGGTGCCGAATCCCTTCCGCGTCGGCGGGACGACCGGGGGGCCGCCGCACTCGCACCATGTCACCCGGAGGGTATCGGTGTCTGGGCCGGCCTCCACCGTCCAGACCAGCGCCGCGCGACCGCCCGGAACCGACAGGGCGCCATGCTTGACCGCGTTGGTGCACAATTCGTGCAGGATCATCGTGAGCGCCAGCGCGCCCTCGGGCGGCAGCCGCAGGTCGGGACCTTCCAGGCTGATGCGCGGCGGCAGCGCACCGGACGAGGTCTGGCTCGCCAGATCGTTGCCGGACCGAGCGCCCCCCGGGACTTCCGCGCCCAGGAAGGGCCGCATCGCCTGGGTCGCGACGCCGCGCAGGTCCGCGCTCGCCCAGCTCTCGCGGGTCAGGATGTCGTGGGCCCGCGACAGGGCGAGCAGCCGCGCCTCGAAGGCGTCGCGCCCGGCCGCGGCGTCCCCGCCCGTGCCGCGGCGGCGCAGGGTGGCGAGGCGGGTGTCGGCGAAGCGCGCGTCGTCCACGAGGCCGGCCGACACCGCCCGCGCGACGGTCGCCGTCACGAGGTCGGTGAAGAGCGCGGGATCCTCGCCCCGGGCGCGGGCCCGCTTCTGGACGCGGCGCGCAAGGGTCCGGCGCAGCATCTCGGTCGAGGCGCTGTAGCGCTCCAGATAATGGAGCGCCGCCCGCTCCAGCCACGCCGGGCTCACAGGGCCGGGCGGCTCGATCTCGCGGTCGCGACCTTCTGGCGCGGATCCTGCAACGAATGGAGATTTCACCGGTTCTTCACGATCTCGACAGGTTTGCGTTCCATGACTCGGGCATGGAACGCGCGCAACGCGACAGGCTCGGCCATGGCCCGAACCACCGTTCTTCGTCAGGCGATCCGCAGGGTCGACGGAACCGTCGGCTGCCACGTGCGGCAGCTATCCTGATGCGGCGTGAATGGCTCCTGGTCCTCGTTGCCCTGGGGCTCGCTGCGGCCGCGGCCGCAATCGTCTATCTGTCGCGCCCGAATACCCTGACGGTGGCGGTCGGCCCGCAGGACGGCCCCGAGGCCGCGCTGATCGAAGCCTATGCCAGCGCCCTCGACCGGGCACGCGAGGATGTCCGGCTCAAGGTCGTGCGCTACGGCGACGTGCGCGACAGCGCCCTCGCGCTTCAGCGGAACAAGGCCGACCTCGCCGTGGTCCGGCCGGACGTGTTCCTGCCCGAGAACGGGTTGACCCTCGCGATCCTGCATGACGAGGCCCTGGTCATCGCGGCGCCGGAGGCGGCCGATATCGACGACATCCCCGCGCTCGCGCGCAAGCGGCTCGGCATCGTGGTCCGGCACAGCGCCGACCTGTCCTTCCTGACGAACCTGCTCTCCTTCTACGACCTCGTGCCGGACAATGCGGGCGCGGACGCGCCGGAGGCCAGCCCTGCCGCCGAGGCGGAGCCCGGTCATGTCACCGTGGTGCCGCTCAAGATCGGCGAGGTGACCGCCGCCCTCGCCGACAAACGCGTCGATGCGGTGGCGGTGATCGCGAGCCCCGCCTCCAAGCCCGCGGCTTCCGTGGTTCGCGCCGTCGAGCTGGGCTCGCCGGAGCGGAAGGTCGGCTTCGTCTCGATCCCGGACGGCGACGCGATCCTGCAGCGCTTCCCCGAATTGCAAGCGGTCACGATTCCGGCCGGCACCTTCGGCGGCCGGCCGAAGCGCCCCGACGAGGAGATCAAGACCGTCGGCGCGTCCTACCGCCTGATGGCGCGGGGCACGGTCAGCCGGGTCGCGGTCGCCTCGGCGACGCAGCACCTGTTCGAGTGGCGCTCGCGTCTGGCCTCGGCGGCGCCGGTGGCCAAGCTGATGAAGGCGCCGGACTTCGACACCACCGTGGCGGCGACCTCGGCGCGCCTGCCGAACCACCCCGGCGCCGTCGACTATTTCGAGCGCGAGCAGCAGACCTTCCTCGATCGCTACGAGGATTACATCTACCTGTTCGCCTTCTTCGGCGGCACGATCGGGTCCGGCATCGCCTGGATCGGCCAGCGCCTCGCCCGAAAGCGCCGGGAGCGCGTGGACTTCGTCCTCGACCGGCTCCTCGACATCATGCGCGAGGTGCGGGCGGCGACCAGCGCCGCCGAACTCGATGCGATCGCGATCGAGACCGACGGGCTGGTGGCGGACGTCGTCTGTTACGCCCGTGAACGCAGCATCGATGCGCGGACAGTCAGCGCGCTGATCCTGGCGGTGGACGGCGTCCATGCGGCGATCGCGGACGCGCGGCGGCAGGCGAGCGAGGCGGAGCCCCGGGCGGCGACCCGCACCCGCACGGCGCGGCTGCTCGCCCTCGACCTGCCGGCTGCGGAATAGCGGCGGGGCCGCGTGGCTGGCGGTGTCGGGATATCATGCTAACGGGAGCCATGTTCGATCCCGTCGCAGCCCTCAACACGGTTCTGGAGAACCTCGACCGCGAGGCCCGTGAGCCCACGAAGCTCCGGGCCGCGCTCGTGCCGCAACTGCGCCGGGTCATCGAAGAGGGCCACCGCGCCGCCGAGGCGCAGCTCCTCGAGGACCGCAACGGGCTGCGCTGCGCGCAGACCTTGTCGAACCTCACCGATGCGGTGGTCCGGGCGATTCACGATGCCGTGGTCTGGCGCCTCTATCCCAACGACAATCCGTCGACCGGTGAGCAGCTCGCGGTGGTCGCCACCGGCGGCTACGGCCGGGGCACGATGGCGCCGGGCTCGGACATCGATCTGCTGTTCCTGCTTCCCTACAAGCAGACGGCGTGGTCGGAGAGCGTCGTCGAGGGGATGCTCTACGTCCTGTGGGACCTGAAGCTGAAGGTCGGCCACGCCACCCGGTCGGTGGAGGAATGCCTGCGCGAGGCGCGGGCCGACATGACGATCCGCACCGCCCTCCTGGAAGCGCGATACCTGTTCGGCACCCGGATCCTCTACGAGGAGCTCGTGACCCGCTTCGACGCCGAGCTGGTGGTCGGATCCGCCGCCGAGTTCGTGGAGGCGAAGCTGCGCGAGCGCGACATGCGCGTCTCCAAGGCCGGCACCTCCCGATATCTCGTCGAGCCCAACGTCAAGGACGGCAAGGGTGGCCTGCGCGACCTGAACACCCTGTTCTGGATCGCCAAATACACCTACCGGGTCCGCGACCAGCTGGAACTCGTGAGCGCCGGGCTGTTCACCCCGGAGGAATACGCGCTGTTCGAGCGCTGCGACGAGTTTCTGTGGCGGGTTCGCTGCCACATGCACTTCGTGACGAAGCGCGCGGAGGAGCGCCTGTCCTTCGGCCTGCAGCCGCGGATCGCCGAGCGCTTCGGCTACGAGCCCCGGGGCGGCCTCTCCGGCGTCGAGCGCTTCATGAAGGCCTATTTCCGCATCGCCAAGGACGTGGGCGACCTCACCGCCATCGTCTGCGCGGAGCTGGAGGCGCGCCATGCCAAGCGCACCCCGGTGCTCGACCGCTGGATCGGCCGGTTCCGCGACCGGTTCCGGGCAACCGCCATGGAGGCGGAGGATTTCTGGATCGACCACGGCCGGGTGAACCTGCGGGCGGAGGACGCCTTCGAGCGCGACCCCGTGAACCTGATCCGGCTGTTCTGGCTCGCCGACCGGCACAACCTCGCGATCCATCCGGACGCCAAGCGGCTGGCCAACCGGTCCCTGCGCCTCGTGAACCCGTCGCTGCGCGTGGACCCCGAGGCGAATCGCCTGTTCGTCGAGATCCTCACCTCGCGGAACGCCCCGGAGGAGGCGCTGCGCGAGATGAACGAGGCGGGCGTGCTCGGCCGCTTCATCCCGGATTTCGGCCGCATCGTCGCGATGATGCAGTTCAACATGTACCACCACTTCACGGTGGACGAGCATCTGCTGCGCACGGTCGGCGTCCTGGCCGACATCGAATCGGGCCGGGTCCAGGAGACCTATCCGCTGGTCTCGCGCCTCGTGCATACGATCCACAACCGCATGGCGCTCTACGTGGCGATCCTGCTGCACGACATCGCCAAGGGCCGGCCTGAGGACCACTCGATCGCCGGCGCCGCCATCGCCGAGAAGCTCTGCCCGCGCTTCGGCCTGAACCAAGCCGAGACCGAGACCGTGCGCTGGCTCGTGGAACACCATCTGCTGATGTCCATGACGGCGCAGAGCCGCGACCTCTCGGACGCCAAGACGATCGAGCGGTTCGCCGCGAGCGTGCAGAGCCTGGAGCGGCTGAAACTCCTGACCATCCTGACGGTGGCCGACATCACCGCCGTCGGGCCGGGGGTCTGGACCGCCTGGAAGGGCACTTTGATCCGCACGCTGTACGACGAGACCGAAGTCTACCTGTCAGGCGGCCATTCCGAGATCGCCCGCACCGACCGGGTGCGCCTCGTGCAGATGGGCCTGCGCGAGCAGCTGCCGGGCTGGGCCTCGGAGGAGTTCGATGCCTACGCGGCGCGGCACAGCCAGGCCTACTGGCTGAAGGTCGACGGCACGCGCCAGCTGAAGAACGCGATCTTCCTGCGCGACGTGGTGCGCGACGGACGGACCAGCGCCACCGACGTGGCCCTCGATCCGGTTCGGGGCGTGACCGAGATCACCATCTACTCGCCGGATCATCCCCGCCTGCTCGCCATCGTCACCGGCGCCTGCGCGGCGGCGGGGAGCAACATCGTCGACGCGCAGATCTTCACCACCACGGACGGGTTTGCCCTCGACACGATCTTCATCTCCCGCGCCTTCGAGCGCGACGAGGACGAGCTGCGCCGGACCAAGCGCATCACGGCGGCGATCGAGCGCGCGCTGAAGGGCGAGATCCGCATCGCCGACCTCGTCGCCGACAAGCACCCGACGGCGAGCACCCGCGCCAAGACCTTCCCGGTGCCGCCGGACGTGATCATCGACAACGCGCTGTCGAGCCGGGAGACCGTCGTGGAGATCACCGGCCTCGACCGGCCGGGCCTGCTCTACGAGCTCACCACCGCCTTCAGCCGGCTGTCGCTCAACATAACGTCGGCGCATGTGGCGACCTTCGGCGAACGCGCCGTGGACGTCTTCTACGTCACCGACCTCACCGGCACCCGGGTGACGCAGCCCGACCGGCAGGCCGCGATCCGCAGCGCCGTGATGGACGTGTTCGCGCACGACGTCGCCACGCTGAAGGCCGAGGGTCTGGAGGCGCTGGTGGCGGCCCCGCCGCCGCGCGAGGCGTGAGCGGACGGGTTGATTTCGCGACCCCTTGGCCAGATATCAGCGCCGATTCCACCATCCCTCACCGATTCCCGCCCACGACTGAAACGTGATGACGAGCAACGACATGCCTCAGGATGACCAGCGCCAGACCACGGTCGAAGCCGGTGCCGGCGCGGCCCAGGATTCCGCGCCCGCGGGTCAGGGCGGCGAGTCGGCCTCCGTCGATCCCGTCGCGGAGGCCCTGGCTCTGCTGACCG
>NZ_BACT01000296.1:0-2814 GCF_000333255.1 Methylobacterium sp. B1
GCCGCAGGCCTTCAGGTTGGTGCGGGCCGGGTTGAACGTGCTCTCGTAGTAGGTCTGCCAGCCGGCCTCGAACCCGTCGCCCTCCGGCAGCTGCGCGCGGTCGCCCGGCGGTCCGAAGGTCAAGGCCTCCGTATCCCAATGCGCCGATCCGTCCGGCGTGAGGATCGACCAGCGCATCCCGCGGAAGCGATTGACGAAGAACGGCGCCGCAGCCTCGAGAATGTGGTGATCCGGCTCGAACCACGCGATGTAGCGCTCCCCATCCGGCCCCTCAGCCCGGCGGAAGCGCAGGAAGGCGTGCATCTTGTGGAGGTCGCGCCCGATCGCCTTGGCCAGACGGTGCAGGCGGTGGACCAGCGGATCGCTGCCGACCTCCATCAAATGCCGCTCGCCGTGGCAGACGCGCCAGATCAGCGCGTAGAGCAAGCCATAGCGTTCCGGATCGCGGTGCGGGATCACCTGCGGGATCAGAGCGGCGACGGGCTTCGGCAGGGCTAGCGGCGGGCTGAGGGCATGCGCCGCGCCGGTGCCGAACAGGCCGGGGGAGTCCGCCTCCGACCATGTCACCCTCTCGGGTGGGACACCCTCCGCGACGAGGCTCCGGACGGCGGTGCGGAAGCCGTCGAGATCGGCGCCCGGGCGCAGGAGCATGGCGCGCGGCGCGCCGGCATTCCCGTGTCCGCTCGCAGGGGAACGGAGCATCGCGTCTGCGGCCTTTCTCAAAACAGGCTCAGTTGCGCCGCCGGCTCGACCAGTCGCGCCCGCAGGTCGAGCCGGTCGGTGAGCCCCACCGGACGATGATCGGCGGCGACGAGGAACGGCCGGGCCCGCTTCAAGCCCGAGGTCAGGCGGGCAACGTCGTCGAGGCGCAGGGTCGCGTGCCGGCGCGCCTTCACGATCTTGTCCACGGCCCGGGCACCGAGCCCCGGCACCCGCAGAAGCCATTCCCGGTCAGCCTTGTTCACGTCCACGGGGAACTTGTCCCGGTGCTTCAGCGCCCAGGCGAGCTTCGGGTCGATGTCGAGGGCGAGCATCCCGCCCTCCGAGGCGTCGGCCACCTCGTCGGGGGTGAATGCGTAATACCGCAGCAGCCAGTCGGCCTGGTACAGCCGGTGCTCGCGCTGGAGCGGCGGCGGCTTCGGCGGCAGGATCGCGGACCCGTCCGGGATCGGGCTGAACGCCGAGTAGTAGACCCGCTTCAGGCCGACGCTGCCGTAGAGCAGCGCGCTCTTGCGGATCAGCGCCTCGTCGGTGGTGGCGTCCGCCCCGACGATCACCTGCGTCGAGTGGCCGGCCGGCGAGAAGCGGCGCTTCTCGGCCTTGGCCTGCACGATGCGCTCACCGATCTGGGCCATCGCCCCCTGGATCGCGGCGCCGTCCTTCTCCGGGGCGAGGCGTTCCAGGCTCGCCTCGGTGGGCAGCTCGACGTTGATCGAGAGCCGGTCGGCGTAGAGACCGGCCTCCTCGATCAGCCAGGGGCTCGCCTCCGGGATCGACTTCAGGTGGATGTAGCCGGCAAAGCCGTGATCGCGCCGCAGCGACTTCGCCACCCGGGTCAGCAGCTCCATGGTGTGGTCCGGCGACTTGATGATGCCCGACGAGAGGAACAGGCCCTCGATGTAGTTGCGCTGGTAGAAGTTCAGGGTGAGGTTCACGACTTCCTCGACGGAGAACTTGGCCCGCCGCACGTTCGAGGAGCGCCGGTTGACGCAGTAGGCGCAATCGAACAGGCACCAGTTGGTCAGCAGGATCTTCAGCAGCGAGACGCAGCGCCCGTCCGGCGTATAGGCGTGGCAGATCCCCGCCCCGGTGGTCGACCCGAGCCCGTCCTTGCCCGCCGCGCGCTTCGGCGCGGCCGAGGAGGCGCAGGAGGCGTCGTACTTGGCGGCATCCGCGAGGATGCGCAGCTTCTTGGCCAGGGTCTCGTCCATCGAACAGACAATGAACAACCCGGCCAAAGGTGCAAGGCCACTCCGCCTTTCACCCCGGGCCGCGATGCCGCACCCGTCACACCATGTCGTCCGGCTCCAGATCGACCACCCGGCGGGCGAGGTCGTAGGCGAAGCCGGCCCGGGCCAGGGCGGCGAGGTCCCGGTCGCGGTGCGCCGCCCGCTGATCCGGGCGGCGATACGGCCCGAGGCGCCGCCGCTTGGCGTAGGCCCGCGCGGCCTGGTCCTCGATCGCCTCCGCCTCACCGTCCGGCAGGGCGTCGCGCTCCGCCAGCATGGCGGCCTCGACGACATCGCGCGGAACACCCTTGGCGGCGAGCTTGGCCGAGACGCCGCGGCTCGACGTGCCGCGGCGGCGCAGGGTGGCGAGGCGGGTGTCGGCGAAGCGCGCGTCGTCCACGAGGCCGGCCGACACCGCCCGCGCGACGGTCGCCGTCACGAGGTCGGTGAAGAGCGCGGGATCCTCGCCCCGGGCGCGGGCCCGCTTCTGGACGCGGCGCGCAAGGGTCCGGCGCAGCATCTCGGTCGAGGCGCTGTAGCGCTCCAGATAATGGAGCGCCGCCCGCTCCAGCCACGCCGGGCTCACAGGGCCGGGCGGCTCGATCTCGCGGTCGCGACCTTCTGGCGCGGATCCTGCAACGAATGGAGATTTCACCGGTTCTTCACGATCTCGACAGGTTTGCGTTCCATGACTCGGGCATGGAACGCGCGCAACGCGACAGGCTCGGCCATGGCCCGAACCACCGTTCTTCGTCAGGCGATCCGCAGGGTCGACGGAACCGTCGGCTGCCACGTGCGGCAGCTATCCTGATGCGGCGTGAATGGCTCCTGGTCCTCGTTGCCCTGGGGCTCGCGCGGCCGCGCC
>NZ_BACT01000295.1:0-1433 GCF_000333255.1 Methylobacterium sp. B1
GATACCCCGCATGGAATGGGATAATATCACAGGAGGTACTAGACTACCTTTCATCCTACATAAATAGACGCATATAAGTACGCATTTAAGCATAAACACGCACTATGCCGTTCTTCTCATGTATATATATATACAGGCAACACGCAGATATAGGTGCGACGTGAACAGTGAGCTGTATGTGCGCAGCTCGCGTTGCATTTTCGGAAGCGCTCGTTTTCGGAAACGCTTTGAAGTTCCTATTCCGAAGTTCCTATTCTCTAGAAAGTATAGGAACTTCAGAGCGCTTTTGAAAACCAAAAGCGCTCTGAAGACGCACTTTCAAAAAACCAAAAACGCACCGGACTGTAACGAGCTACTAAAATATTGCGAATACCGCTTCCACAAACATTGCTCAAAAGTATCTCTTTGCTATATATCTCTGTGCTATATCCCTATATAACCTACCCATCCACCTTTCGCTCCTTGAACTTGCATCTAAACTCGACCTCTACATCAACAGGCTTCCAATGCTCTTCAAATTTTACTGTCAAGTAGACCCATACGGCTGTAATATGCTGCTCTTCATAATGTAAGCTTATCTTTATCGAATAATTCCTCGGGGAATTGACCGGCAATTCTTCAAGCAATAAACAGGAATACCAATTATTAAAAGATAACTTAGTCAGATCGTACAATAAAGCTTTGAAGAAAAATGCGCCTTATTCAATCTTTGCTATAAAAAATGGCCCAAAATCTCACATTGGAAGACATTTGATGACCTCATTTCTTTCAATGAAGGGCCTAACGGAGTTGACTAATGTTGTGGGAAATTGGAGCGATAAGCGTGCTTCTGCCGTGGCCAGGACAACGTATACTCATCAGATAACAGCAATACCTGATCACTACTTCGCACTAGTTTCTCGGTACTATGCATATGATCCAATATCAAAGGAAATGATAGCATTGAAGGATGAGACTAATCCAATTGAGGAGTGGCAGCATATAGAACAGCTAAAGGGTAGTGCTGAAGGAAGCATACGATACCCCGCATGGAATGGGATAATATCACAGGAGGTACTAGACTACCTTTCATCCTACATAAATAGACGCATATAAGTACGCATTTAAGCATAAACACGCACTATGCCGTTCTTCTCATGTATATATATATACAGGCAACACGCAGATATAGGTGCGACGTGAACAGTGAGCTGTATGTGCGCAGCTCGCGTTGCATTTTCGGAAGCGCTCGTTTTCGGAAACGCTTTGAAGTTCCTATTCCGAAGTTCCTATTCTCTAGAAAGTATAGGAACTTCAGAGCGCTTTTGAAAAACAAAAGCGCTCTGAAGACGCACTTTCAAAAAACCAAAACGCACCGGACTGTAACGAGCTACTAAAATATTGCGAATACCGCTTTCACAAACATTGCTCAAAAGTATCTCTTTGCTATATAT
>NZ_BACT01000294.1:0-2185 GCF_000333255.1 Methylobacterium sp. B1
CGGGCAGGTCTACACGCGGGAATTCAAGGTCGAGAGCGGCCTCGACCGCGACATCGAGGTCGTGGCCAAGTCGGGCTGAGAGTGCCGGATCGGCTTTCAGGCGAAGCGCCGGGCCAGGGCTACGCAGGCGGCCACGGCCAGAGCGGCGCCGATCATGGCGGGCTCGATCCGCTCGCCGAGGACCAGCGCGGCGACGCCGAGGCCCAGGAACGGCTGCATCAACTGGAGCTGGCCGACCGCCGCGATGCCGCCGCGCGCCAGGGCCCGATACCAGAACACAAAGCCGATCAGCATGCTGAACAGCGCCACGTAGGCGAGGCCCGCCCAGGCCGGCAGCGGGATCGTGCCGGGCTCGGCCGGACAGAGCGCCAGGGCCAGCGGCACGCTGACCGGCAAGGACAGGACCGTGGCCCAGGCGATCACCTGCCATCCGCCGAGCCGGCGCGCCAGGACGCCGCCTTCGGCGTAGCCGAGCCCGCAAAGCACGATCGCCGCGAGCATGAAACCATCCCCGGGGCCGGGCGGTCCATCGAGGCCGCGCGCGGCGAAGGCGACCGTGACGAGCGCACCGGTGAGCGAAAACAACCAGAAGACGGGCGATGGCCGTTCGCCCGAGCGCAGCGCACCGAACAGCGCGGTGACCAGGGGCAGCAGGCCGAGGAACACCGTTCCATGCGCGGCACCGACGGTCTGCAAGGCCAGGGCGGTAAGCAGCGGAAACCCGACCACGACCCCCGCGGCCACGATGGCGAGCGCCGGAACGTCGGCCCGGCGCGGGCGCGCTTGGCGCAGGGCGAGAAGGGCCGCCGCACCGGCGAGGCCGGCGAGCGCCGCCCGTGCCGCACTGAGGAACAGGGCGTCCATGCCGGTCAGGGCGAGCCGGGTCGCGACCAGCGAGGCGCTGAAGATGGTGATCCCGACGAGACCATCCATCCAGGCGCCCGGTGCCGACCTCCGCGCCCGATCGAGCGAGGCGTCTGCCATGCATGTCTCCCGCAAACTCGCGTCGGCCTTCGCTTGCCGCGACGGGCACCGGTAGGCCAGGAACGATCCCGCCGCCGCCGGGCATTCTGTCCCGGTCACGCGTCAGTACAGTTGCGCAAGGGGTTCGACGGGCGACTCACGACCAGGTGTCCGCGGACCGCGCGGGCACCTCGCGAGGGCTCCATGTTCCGCGCATTAACATTTCCGTGCGGGGGCGGAACGATGCGGCGTCATCGTCCATTTCCAGCCACCCATACCGGGACACTGGAGTTATTCATGCGCCGCCTCGTCCTTACAGCCCTCGCCGCCGCCACCCTCGCCGGTCCCGCCTTCGCCGCCAACGAGGCGCCCGCGACGGTGGCGCCGAAATTCGAGGCTGTCCCGCAGGACGCCGTGCTCAGCTACAACCTGATCGGTCTCAATGTCACCGACGCGCAGAACAACACGGTGGGCGAGATCAAGGATCTGGCCATCAATCACGACAAGCTTGTCGGCTACATCGTCTCGGTGGGCGGCTTCCTCGGCATGGGCGAGCACTACGTGGCGGTTTCGCCGAGCTCGATCGCCATCGGCTACGACGCCAACGCGAAGAAGTGGAAGGCCGTCATCGGAGCCTCCAAGGATCAGCTCAAGGCTGCGCCGGAATTCAAGTACGACGGCAAGTTCAAGCGCTGAGATCCAGATCTCAGACGAGGCCGGGCAGAACGCCCGGCCGACCATTCGGGTCTCGCGGTGGAACGATCGCGGGACCCGTCGTGGCGGCCGAGGCCTAACGCAGCGCCGGGCCGCCATGACACGATCGACGACAGCCGGAACACGGCTTCGCGACGGCCCTGCTCTCCGTGGCGGATTTCCGGTCGCTGCCGCTCCCGGGCTATCCCGAGATCCGCCTCGCCTATGCCAGCCGGGAGCGGGTGGCGGCGCGCTGGACGGCGGAACGGCCGACCCACGTGCATATCGCCACGGAGGGGCCCGTGGGGTTGGCCGTGCGGCGCCATTGCCTGGCGCACAACCTGCCGTTCACGACGAGCTACCACACCCGCTTCCCGGAATATCTCGCGGCCCGCGCGCCGGTGCCGGAAGCGTGGTCCTACGCCTATCTGCGCCGGTTCCACGGCGCGGCGCGGGGAACGATGGTCAGCACCGCCTCGCTCCAGGGGAACTGGCGGCGCGGGGATTCGGCCGGCTGATGCGCTGACCC
>NZ_BACT01000293.1:0-2989 GCF_000333255.1 Methylobacterium sp. B1
GGATCTGGCTCACCATCTCGGCCGGGGCGGCCCGATCCATCAGGCCGTCCACCGATTCCCGGACCATGCGGAAGCCGGACCAGAGGATGTTGAGCGCCACGAGCCCGGCCACGACGGGGTCGAGGACCGGGTACCCGGTCAGGATGACGGCGCCGACGCCGGCAAGGACACCGCAGGACGTGACAACGTCGGCGAAGACGTGACGCGCATCGGCGATCAGAGCCGGCGAACGCCAGCGCTTGCCCCACCGCATGAGTGCCACCGCACTGGCATAGGCCGACACGGCCTGCGGCGCGGCGGCGTTATCCTGGCGCAGGCCGGTCAGGTCGGTGGCGGCCGCGCCCTGTGCGGCCGCCGAGAGGCTGGCATACAGTTCGGCAGCGCTACGCGGCCGTCCGGCGCGGTCGTAGAACAGAGCCCGGTTCGCGGCGGCCGCCTCCGGCAGGTCGAGGGCGGCGGCGCGCTCCGGGAAGGCGCGGGCCGTCGAGATCAGGGCCGCGGCACCCTTCGCGCCCAGCACATGCGCCGCATAGAGGTCGCCCGCGGTCGGCTCGCGGCCGAGGGCGCTCGTCAGGGCGTCCGCATTTTGCTGGGTCAGGGCGCCGGCCAGCGTGGCGGAGATCTTGGGATCGCGGCGCAGGTCGAGGATCGCCTGCCGCTGGCTCGCGTCGGGGACCGTATAGGTCCCGTCCGACTGTCGGGTGATGGCTTCGGCCTGGGCCTGCAGACCGAGCCGCGGCCCGGCATTCTTCATCACGCCGAGCCAGGTCTGCTCGATGAACTGGAACAGCCCGGTGGCGGAGGAGGTCCCCGCCTTGGCGGCGGGATCGAGGGCCGATTCACGCCGCGCCGTGGCGAGGAGATAGTCGAAGCCGACGCCGCTCGCCGTCGCTCCGTCACGGATCGCCTGGACGACCGGCCCCGAGGCGGGCGCGGCCGGCAGGGACCGCGCCTGGGGCGGCGGGCTCTCCGGTGGGCTCGACGGCGTGGTGAACAGGAACATCCGGGCGCGCACGGGAGTGGGGACCGTCCGAACCTGCGCCCGCTATGGTAAACAAGTCCTCAATCGACGGTGCGCGGCCCGATCCTGTTTCAGGACCCGGTGAACTCCCCGGCGCCCTTCGGCCGGCGCATCTGGAACCGGGTGTCGGCCGTGACGTGGAAGTAGTCGAAGTATCCGCCACGCATGATCGGATGCATCGCCGCCGTATCGACCATGCCGTCGACCACGTAGCGTGGATCGATATAGATCGACACGACTTGGCCGATCACCAGGAAATTCTCGGCCTCGCCGCCCTCGAGGGGGACCAGCGGCACGGTCTGCAACCAGCGGCATTCCAACGCCGCCGGCGAGGCGGCCACCCGCGGTGGGCGAACCTTATGCGAGGGCGCGGTCTCCAGCTTGGCGAAGGCGAACTCGCTCGTTCCGCGCGGCAGCGGCGCCGAGGAATCGTTCATCCCGTCGCGCAGATCCCAGGTCGCGAGACTGCAGACGAATTCCTGCCCCTCCTCGGCGAAGGTCATCGCGTCCTTGCGGCCCGTGGAGGAGAACGCGACCATGTTGTCGGCCACGGCGTTGAAGAACGAGTAGGGCGCGAGGTTCACCGCGCCCGCACGGTTCATGGCGCTGATCCAGCCGATCGGCCGGGGCGCGACGATGGCCTTGAGCGGATTGTGCGGGAGGGCGCGCGCCTCCCGAGGCAGCGCGAGATCGTAATGCACGGCCGGTCCCTTCAGAGGTAGGTGACGATGTCGTCGAGCGCCGGCCGCGGCCGGTCGGAGGGCACCTCGCGCGCCCGGCCGATATGGACGAAGCCCGCCAGTTTCTCGGTCGGCGCCAAGCCCAGTGCGTCGAGGACGCGACGGTCGTAGGCGAACCATTCCGTCAGCCAGGAGGTCGCGAAACCGGCGGCATTCGCCGCGATCACGAGGTTCATGGTGGCGGCACCGGCGGAGAGCACCTGCTCCCATTCCGGGATCTTCACATGCGGCCCAGCTCGCGAGACCACCGCGACGACCACCGGCGCGTGGGTCAGGCGCGCCCGCTCTTGCGCGAGCCGCTCCGGCGAGGCGTCCGGATTGTCCGCCGCGAAGGTCGACGCAATGATCTCGCCCGCCCGCGACCGCGCCTCCCCGCCGATCACGATGAAGCGCCAGGGCGCGAGCTTGCCGTGGTCGGGCACGCGGGAGGCCGCGGTCAGGATTGCCTCCAGCTGCGCGCGATCCGGGCCCGGCTCGTCCAGCAGCGGCGGCGGCACCGAACGTCGGGTCTTCAGGAGATCGAGGGTGGCGGTCATGCGCTCCGTCCCGGTATCGCGTCCCGTGGGGGATGTGGCATGCGCGGGCCTCCGGTGGAAGTGCGGCCTTGCCACCGCCATGGTCCGGAGGCACAGGCAGCCCCGGACGATCCGGCGTCCGAGCTGGGGCAAAGGGTTGAGAGAGGCCGACCGATGCGCATGAGGCTTGCCGCGACGGCGCTGGCGATTCTCGCTGCCGGCCTGCTGCCCGCATCCGCCCAGCAGGACCCGTTCCAGAACCGGCTCGGCGGCGCCCTCCCCTCGCCGTCGATAACCACGCCGAACCTGCCGCCATCCCTGCCGGCCGCCGAGCCGGAGGCGCAGCTGTCCCTGTCGGCGCTTCTGTCCGGGCCGGGCACACCCCTGCGCCAGGGGCTGGCATGGCGCATCTACGAGGACCGGGGCGACGGCACCCGCCCCGCGATCGTCGCCCGTTCCAACGAGGCGGAGCCGCATTTCAACCTCGCCCCGGGCACCTATGTGGCGACCGTGACCTACGGTTTCGCCAGCGCCTCCAAGCGGCTCGTGATGGGTGGCCAGCCGACCACCGATACGCTGCGGGTGGCAGCCGGCGCACTGAAGCTTGCGGGCGCCGTGGGGGACCAGAAAATCCCGCCCGGCCCAATGATGTTCTCGGTCTTCGTGCCGGGGGGGACCATTTCCGAGGGCGCCTCGTCCGCTCCGGGAATCAA
>NZ_BACT01000292.1:0-6187 GCF_000333255.1 Methylobacterium sp. B1
AGCCGCTACAGGTGCTTACCCCACTCAAAAAGTTCGGCCATCTTTGGCCAAGCCCTCGGCCATTTTTGGCCAAAAATCTCAACCGGTGATGGACGCATCCGAGCACCCGGCTGTCAGGTCGAAACGATCCGCCTGAGAGATCAGGCACTTGGATGGCAAAGATCAAAATAAGATCGCCTCGGCACAGATTGGCACGAACTCTGCCATGTGCTTCCCGCGAAGCCGGAACACAGCGCAGACAACCGGACCTCATCGGTCCGGACCTGCGGATCGACCGCCGCCGGCCTCGGATCATCGGGGAAGACCATGCCGACACCCGCCTATATCTCGATCGAGGGTTCCACCCAGGGCAACATCACCCAGGGCGCTTTCACCGAAGCCTCCGTGGGCAACATCTGGCAGGAGGGCCACGAGAACGAGATCCTCGTCCAGGCCATCGAGCACCGCGTCACCATCCCGCGCGACCCCCAGTCCGGTCAGCCCTCGGGCCAGCGCGTCCACCTGCCGTTCAAGTTCACCGCCCCGCTGAACAAGGCCACGCCGCTGCTCTACAACGCCCTGACCTCGGGCGAGATGCTGACCAAGGTCGAGGTCAAGTGGTTCCGCACCAGCTCGGCCGGCAAGCAGGAGCACTTCTTCACCACCCGCCTGATCGACGCGACCATCATCGACATCGACGCCCAGCTGCCGCACTGCCAGGACGCGCGCAACGCCGACTTCACCCAGCTGATCGCCGTCTCCCTGTCCTACCGCCGGATCGAGTGGGAGCACACGGTGGCCAGCACGTCGGGCGCCGACGACTGGCGCAAGCCCAAGGCCTGAGAACGCGGGCCTGAGAACGCGGGCCTGAGCGGCGGGGGACGAGCGGATGCGCGCCTCGGGCGGGTCACGCGCCGGACGGCCCGGCGTCCCGCAGGACGAGGCGCGCCCGGACGCGGGTGTCCATGACGAATCCCCGCCGCGGCCGATCCCGGCCCGGATGGTCCGGCCGCCCGCCCGGCAGCCGGGGCGGTGGCCGGACGGGCGCGACCACGCCCGCGACCTCGCGCTGATGCCGGCCGCCTCGGTCATCGCCCTGGCGATCCGGGTGTTCTCCGCCGACCCGGCCGAGTGGATCCTCGACCTGCCCGACCACCCGGCCCTGGCGTTCTGCGCCGTGCCGGACGGGCGCGACGGGATGCCGGTCCTCCTGGCCCTGATCACGCTCGGCCCGGTGCTCGGCCTGATCGGCCTGGCCGGCTTCGGGCGCCCGCGCTCCTGGCTCGGCCTGGCCCTGGGCGCGGGGCTCGCCGCCTTCTGGCTGCAGCGCTTCGTCCTCCACGTCCCGGCCTGCCCCCCCTGAACCGCCCGACCACGCCGGACCGACCACCTCCGCCCCCTTCGAGGCTCTCCGATGATCGCCCTGCCCGCCGAGATCACCCAGCCGCTGAGCGATCTCGACCGCGACTTCACCCTCGCGTTCACCGCAGACGGCCTGCCGGGCGCCGATCTGGCGGTCACGGGCTTCCGCCTGGACGAGGCGATCTCGAGCCTGTTCCGGGCCGAGATCGCCCTGGCCTCGCCCGACCCGGGCCTCGACCTGACCGCGCTGCTCGACAAGCCGGCCCGGCTCACCGTGCTCGACCGCTACGGCCCGCCCCGCCACGTCCACGGCGTGCTCGCCCTGGCCGAGCGCGGCGACACCGGCGCGCACCACACGGCCTACCGCGTCCTGCTCATGCCGGCGCTGCACCGCCTGCGCTTCGGCGCGGATTGCCGGATCTTCCAGACGAAGAGCGTGCCCGAGATCGTCGAGGCGGTGCTCAAGGACAACGGCGTCACCGCCTACCGCTTCGCGCTGACCGAACAGCATCCCGCGCGCGAGTACTGCGTGCAGTACCGGGAGACGCACCTCGCCTTCATCGAGCGGCTGATGGCCGAGGAGGGCATCGCCTACCACTTCGAGCATGTCGAGGGCGCCCACACCCTGGTGCTCACCGACGCGACCAAGCTGGCGGCGGACGCGCCGGGCGCGGAGGCGATCGCGTACAACGCCGAGCCGGGGGGCACGGTGAAGGGCCCGCATGTCGGCCGGTTCACGTGGCGCGAGCTGGTGGCGTCCTCGGACGTGGTCCAGCGCGACCACTTCTTCCGCAATCCCGTGCACGACTTCGAGGCGCGGGCGCAGGCGTCCGCGCTGAACGGGCTGACGCGCAAGCTGGAGATGTACGACTACCCCGGCCGCTACAAGGCGGACGCGGTCGGCCGGGCGTTCACGCGCTACCGGCTGGAGGGGTATCGCGACGAGGCGAGCCACGGCGAGGGGGCGGGGCGGTGCGCGCGGCTGCTGCCCGGGCACCGGTTCGCACTGACCGGGCATCCCGACCCGGTGCTGAACCGGCGGTTCCTGGTGGTGGCGGCGAGCCACGCCGGCAGCCAGCCGGGGGCGGTCGAGGGCGATGCCGGGGACGGGGGCGCGTACCTGACCACGTCGTTCCGGGTGATCCGGCACGACACGCCGTATCGGCCTGACGCTCCGGGCAAGCCGCGGGTCGAGGGCCCGCAGATGGCGATCGTGACCGGTCCGGCCGGCGAGGAGATCCACTGCGACGCGTTCGGCCGGGTGAAGGTGCGCTTCCCCTGGGATCGGTCGGGGCGGGCCGACGACACGGCCTCGTGCTGGATCCGGGTGAGCCAGGGCTGGGCGGGGGCGAGCTGGGGGCAGATCGCGCTGCCGCGGATCGGCCAGCACGTGATCGTCGACTTCCTGGAGGGCGACCCCGACCAGCCGATCATCACGGGCCGGGCCTACAACGCGCGCGAGCCGGTGCCGTACCCGCTGCCGGCCAACAAGACGCGGATGGCGATCAAGTCGAAGACGCACAAGGGCGAGGGATTCAACGAGCTGCGGTTCGAGGACGAGCAGGGCCGGGAGGAGGTGTTCGTCCACGCCCAGCGGGACATGCGGGTGAAGGTGCGCCACGACCGGCGCAAGCGGGTCGACCACGACCAGTCGGAGAGCATCGGCCACGACAAGTCGATCGATGTCGGCGGCAACCACGTCGAGACGATCGCGCAGAACAAGCAGCTTACGGTCGGGATGAACATGAACCGCACCGTGGGCCTGACCTCGTCCGAGGAGGTCGGCGGGATGAAGAGCACTTTGGTTGGGCTCAATCAGAACGTCACTGTGGGGCTGAACAAAGAGGAGAAGATCGGGACGAAATATCGGCTCGAAGTCGGCGAGGAGCTGGAGGTCGTCGTCGGCAAAGCCCGTCTGGTGATGAAGAGCGACGGCAGCATCACGCTGCAGGGCGACACTCACACCCACACGGCGAGCGGACCGATCAAGATGAACGGCAAGGTCATCGACCTGAACTGATCGCACCCGATGACCGTCCTCAACCACACGCCGTTCCCGGCGATGGCGTTCCGGCAGTACAACCTGCGCGGCGCGATCAACGGCGTCGTGGTCGCGCGCGGCACGTTCCGGCTGGTGCAGAACGATGCCCTGCGGATCCTGGAGACGCAGGACCCGCTTCCGCTGAGCGACGTCTACGCGGGTGATCCCCATCACACTGCGCTGGTGGCCCAGGGCGTGCTGGTGCCATTCAAGCCGGGCACCGACATCACCCTGCTGGGCAGCGCCTACGCCGTCGAGGCGGGTGCGGCCGCCTCGTGGCTGTGCGGCCTGAGAGTCGGCCCGATCTCCAAAGCCCTGCGGGTTCACAGACCGCGCCGGTGGGAGCCGGCGTTCGACGGGTCCCGGTTGGCGGGCTGGCGGCTGTCGGAACCCGAGCCGGTGGCGGAGGTGCCGCTGGAGTGGGGCCGCGCCTATGGCGGCCCGCTGCCGCGCGGCTCGGACGAGGCGGAGACGGTCTGCCCGCGCAACCCGCTGGGCTGCGGCATCGTCGATCTGGAGAAGACCGCGATCGGCCGCGGGGAGAGCCGTCCGGCGCCGCAGATCGAGGCGCCGGAGGAGCCGATCCGCGCCTGGAGCGACGCGCCCGAGCCGCAGGGCTTCGGCCCGGTGCCGCCCTGGTGGGCGCAGCGGCTGCCGTTGGCCGGGACCTTCGACGACGCGTGGCGGGATGTGCGCCATCCGCTGCTGCCGGAGGACTTCGACTACCGGTTCTACCAGTGCGCGCCGCCGGGCCTCGTGGCGGAGCCGTGGCTCACCGGCGACGAGGCGTTCCAGCTGGTCAACCTCGTGCCCGGGCCGGTGCGCCTGCACGGGCGTCTGCCGGGGCTGCGGCTGCGGATGCGGCTGGAGCACGCCGACGGCGACGTGATCCGCGACCTCGTGCTGGACGGGGTGGCGTTCGACCTGCGGCCGCAGGTGGCGAAGGTGTTCCTGACCTGGCGGGCGGGCTTCGCCTGGGCGGACGGGCGCGGGATGCCCGAACTCGCCCTCATCCGAACCGAGGAAGCCGCATCATGAGCGAGAGCGAGCCGCTCATCATCCGCCATATCCGGCCCAACAACCTGCCGAGGCCCGAGCCGAAGCCCGAGGCTGGCGCGGGTGGCCCCGCACCGCCGGAGGGGGTGCACCGGGACGCGGAGCCGCGGGCGGTGTGCTTGGCTCCGGACGTGTGCAAGACGCCGGTCGGCTCGACGCTGGTGCCGGTGCCCTACCAAGTCTGGGGCAAGGCCGAGGACGCGGAGAACTTCGCCACGAGCGTGTACTTCCGCGGCACGCCGGCGATGCGGTTCAACTCGGTGTTCAGCAAGACTTACGGAGACGAGCCGGCGCAGGACAAGGGCGGGGTGAAGTCCGGGGCGCGGGGTGGGAAGGTCGAGCCAACCTCGCACTCGCCGACGGTGAACATCCAGAAGAGCCCGGCGGTGCGGAACCGCGACCGGTGCACGCTCAACGGCGGCAACACGCCGGGGGAGTTCGTGCTCAGCCGGGACCGGACGGCTTGCGCGCCGCCGAAGACCGATGCTGCCAACACGAGCCCCGCGCAGCCGGACGGAGCTTCTAGCTCACCGCCGAACACGTACATGGCCAAGACCGATCCCGCGCAGCCGGAGGGAGCTTCCGGCGCGCAGCCAAACACGCATATGGCCAACACCGCTCCCGCGCAGCCGGATGCCCCCAGGGCGGGCGCGGCGGGGCCGCCCACCCCGGGAGCGGACGTCGATTGGTGGAGCGGTGCTCTGGCGACCGATCAGTCTGCGGAGGCTTCGGCTGAGGTGTGGCGGAAAGGTCGGGGTGCGGCGGCCGAGTGGGCGACCGAGCATCCGCAGACCATGGGGGCGATCCAGGCGGCCGGCGCGCTGGCGGAGGCCGGCGGTGCCGCGGCGCTCGTCGTGAGCGGGACGGCCGCCGACGCGACGGGCGTGGGCGCCCCGGTCGGCGTGGCCCTTCAAGCCCTGGGCTGGGCGGGGTTGATGGACGCGGCGGACAACCTTTGGACCGACGTTCGCCAGATGTGGTACGGCGCGCCGCAGGAGACGTTGGGGCGGCAGGCGGCAGGGGCGGTGGCCCAGGCGGCGGGGGCATCGCCGGCGACGGTCGAGCAGATCAAGGCGTTCACCGGCGCGGCGCAGACCGTCGTGGGTGGCGTGGCCGGGATGGGCGGCTTGGCGCGAGTGCCTGCGGGCGCGGCGGTCGCAAGTCGGGCGGTTGCAGCGGCTGGAACCGGGAAGCGTAGCGCCGAGAAGGGACTGCGGGTTACGGGGGAGGGTGGAGCCAGTAGCCCACCAGTTGGGATGGCCCATACTGGTGCGAATAAAACAGTTCCTTATTGGGATTTTGACGCGGCGGAAAAAGCATACGACACTATCAGATCCGTAAGCGGAGATGTAAATTTAATATCAAAAAATACAGGGATAAAAAAATTTCAGATAAACAGAATCAAGGACCATTTATTTTACAAATTCCATCACTTAGACGGTGGGCTTATCAGCCGATTTGATGCGCACCCTGAGATTGCCAATGCTTGGAACCGCCTTAGTAATGGCTCCTTCACCACAAACGATTTACAGTTGATAAAGCATGAGCTTTTTGAGTCGAAATTTGAAGGCATTTTTAAAACGGACTACAGAACCGCCCACGAAGCCGCCAACAAAGCCGGCCATCTTTCGGGATTAGAATAATGGCAATCTATATAGCAATCAGAAAAGAGATTGAAAATGAAGTGGATGCGACCTACAAATACGTCTCGCCGGACGGAAGCATGGGATTTTAAGAATTAATAAAACG
>NZ_BACT01000291.1:0-169 GCF_000333255.1 Methylobacterium sp. B1
CACGTCCGGGCGGAGCGGCCGCCCGGCCGGAGGGACCATGCCCGCCACCGCGCGGGAGAGCGCCGCGGCCAGGGGCGCGTAATCGGCCAGATGCACGCCGTCCCGGTGGAGACCGGGGCCGGCGAGCCCCCCGGTGCCGGCGCGCCACGCCGCGAACGGGTCGAAGAAG
>NZ_BACT01000290.1:0-941 GCF_000333255.1 Methylobacterium sp. B1
CCGGGCGGGATTGTTCAAGTGCCCCGAGACCCGCGAACTGTTCGCGACCCTCAGCGTGCGGGAGAATCTCGACCTTGCGGGCAAGCATTTCCCCAAGGCCGAGAGCGCCAGGCAGCGCGACTGGCTCTAAGAGCTGTTCCCGATCCTGAAGGCCCGCGAGACGCAGAGCGCCCGCACCCTGTCGGGGGGCGAGCAGCAGATGCTGACCATCGCCCGGGCGCTGATGATGCGGCCGCGCCTCCTGATCCTCGACGAGCCGACGCTCGGCCTCGCCCCGGTGATCCTGGAGCTGCTGTCGAAGGCCTTGGAGAAGCTGCGGCAGACCACGCCGATCACGGTCCTGCTCGGCGAGCAGAACGTCACCTTCGCGCTCCCGCACGCCGACCGGGTCTACGTGCTGGAGCAGGCCCGGATCGTCTGGGAAGGGCCGCCGCAGCGCTTCGCCAGCGAGATGGGATCGGCCTATCTGTGAGGGGTGGCGTGATCCGGGTCGATCAACATCCACGTTCGATTCGGGTTGGAGCGCAGGTCCCCTCTCCCGTGCGGGAGAGGGACAGGGTGAGGGATCAGGTCTGTCCGGAGGCGGCGCGCCAGGGACGCGCGTCGCTGGGTTGCTTGATCCTGAGAGTTCTCGTCCCTCACCCCAACCCTCTCCCGCACGGGAGAGGGGGCCCGTCGCGCCGCGGGTGAAGGCAGTGGGACGGCGGGCAGCCGGCTCGCACAGCTTGGTGCGCTGGCCGGCAGGAAAACCCTAGGGAGCGGACACCGTGGACTTCAACCTCTCCCAGTCCCAGACGCACTGGCTGAACCGCGTCCGCGCCTTCATCGCCGCCGAGATCCTGCCGGCCACCGCCGCGGTCGCGGCCGAGCGGACGGAGAGCCGTGCCCCCTCGCCCACGATGGAGCGGCTGAAGGACCGGGCGAAGGCCGAGGGCCTGTGG
>NZ_BACT01000289.1:0-4341 GCF_000333255.1 Methylobacterium sp. B1
GCTGGTGAGGGGTCGTGCGCGCCGAGGCGCATCGCCTCGATGGTGTTGGCCGGGCTCGCGAAGGCGGTCAGCACCGTCACGGGCGGGGGCTCCGGCAGGGCACGGATCCGCTCCAGCGTGGCCATGCCGTCGAGGTCGCCGGGCATGCGCAGGTCGAGGAGCACAGCCGCCACCGGCCCCTCGTGCAGCCGCGCCAGCGCCTCCGAGCCGGACGCGACCGGGACCGGTGTATGTCCGAGATCGGTCACCGTCTCGGCGAGCCCGTCGCGCAGGGCTCTGTCGTCGTCGACGATCAGGATGGTTGCCATGGCAGATCCAGGACAAAGGTGGTCTCGGGGGCGTCCGCGACCAGCCTGGCCTCGCCGCGATGCGCCAGGGCGATCTCGCGGACGATCGCGAGGCCGAGGCCGGTGCCGTCGGGCCGGCTGGTGACGAAGGGCTCGAACAGGCTGGCGCGAATCGCCGGATCGATGCCGGCGCCGGTATCGGCGACGCTGAGGCGCAGCCGCAAGGCGCCGTCGGCCGTGACGCGTTCGGCCCCGAGGCGGATCCGGCCGCCCGGCGGCGCGTGCTGCAGGGCGTTCAGCAGCAGGTTGTCGAGGGCCCGGGCGATCTGCGCCCGGTCGAGATGCGGATGGTCCGTGGCGGGCAGTCCGTCGGCGGCGATCGCGATCCGAACGGAGCGCGCGTGCGCCAGATCCTCGTGCAGATGCGCGCATTCCGCCAGGAGGGGCGCCACCGGCGTGGGAGTCCGGTTGAGCGCCCGCGCCTGCGTCAGGTTGAGGAGGTCGCGCAGCAAAGTGTCGACCCGGGCGATCTGGCCGAGCACCGTCTCGAGGGCGGAGGCGGCGCGGTGCGGATCGCCGCTGACCAGGGCGTTCTCGGCCTTCAGCCGCATCGCCGCGATGGGATTGCGGATCTCATGGGCGATGCTCGCCGCCAGCCGGCCGACCGCGGCCAAGCGCTCGGTCGCCACGATGCGGGACTGCGCCTCCCGCAGCCGACCGCCTGCGGCGTTGAGGGCGTCCACCAGCCGGTCGAGCTCCCGCTCGCCGGTGCGGTCGAGATGCGGCAGATCCTCGCCGTCCGGGCGCGGCGCTGCGAGTGCCGCTTCCAGGCGGGCGATCCGCCCGGAGAAGCCGTACAGGAACCAGCCCAGGAAGGCCGCCGATCCGAGCACGGTCGCGGCCAGGAAGCCGAGCCCGGCGAGGAACCGCGTGTAGGTCGGGCCGTCGTTGACATGCGCCCGCGCCATCGCCCACGCGGTGAGGCCGGCCTCCGGCCCGTGCAGGGGGCAGGCCTGAAGCATCAGCACCTGGGTCCGGCTCGGCCGGCGGTCCGAGACCGCGTGGTCGACGCGCAGGGCCTGGGCGTTCAATGCCGCGATGGCGTCGTGCTCGGCCGCCGGAAGGTCGGTCTTCGGTCCGGTCCCCTCGTAGGTCGGATAGGCGTAGGCCACGGACTTGCCCGAGGCGCTCCAGATCCCGCCCTCGATGCCGGGGAAGCGCGCCAGCGCGGCGGACACGGTGCCGACGCGGTCGCCCTCTGTGATTCCGCGGCCGCGGGCGCGGACCAGGGCGGCGTAGCGGTCGATGATCTCGCGGCAGGCGCGGCCGACCGCGAGATCGGCCTGCGCCACCTGGACGCCGGTCGATTGATTGTACACGCCGAACATCAGGTAGGCGGTCGCGGCCGCGGAGGCGAGCAGCAGGACCCAGAGCGCAAGCAGCCGGGCGCGCAGGCTGTAGGCCGTCACGACGAAGTCCGACCGGGCATGGCGCTGGCTCCTGCGGCGGCGCCGTGCGCGCCCGACCCATCCCTAAGCCAAGGCCCGGCCCGGTGACCACTCGAAGACCGCACGCGGGCCGCGATGCCGAGTGCCCCGCGCGCGAGCCGTCCCGAGCCAGGCCCGGGACCGCCGGGAGAGGAGCACAGCGTCCGGTGTTCCTCTCGGTAGCAAGACAGTCAGTCGTCGACGGGATCGCGACCGCTCACTTGCGATTCGTGATCAGGCTGTCGACGTTCTTGTTGGCTTCCTTATTCTCCTTCCGCTGCATCGCCACCTGGTGCTTGGTGTCCTTCATCGACATCTCATCACGCTTGCCCTGGGGCATCTCCTTCGGGGCCGCTAGAGCGGGCGTGATGGACCAGACGCAAGCCAGGCAAAGAGCAGCGCGAGCCGTAGTCTTGAACATGATGCCTCCTTCATTCAATCGATAGTGCAGGACGTCTTGGAGATGTCGCTGGTTCCTCATGCGTGGATCACGGACGTGCGATCCGTTGCGGCGTCCGTAGCGTCGTCGACATGGCGCGTGCAGGCGGGCGTCGCGCGGATGCCGTCGTCTCAGGGCGGACCCGACGGGTTGACCGGCAGCGCGTCGCTTCCGAGCTGCAGGCAGGTCAGCATCGCCACGTAGGATGGGGCGCCGCCGATCTGGCTCTCCGCCGCACAGGTCCGGCGCTCCGCCACGTCGAACGTGGCCCAGCGCCTGATCAGGGTGCGCCGCGCGGCAGCCTCGTCGGACAGGCAACCCCGGTAGCTCGCCCGATCGACGGCGCTGGATCCCGCCCGGTGCTCCGGCGCGCAGATCGCCCGGATATTGAAAACCGGAACCCCCGACGCCCGCGCGGACGCCGTCAGGGTTCCGCCGAGGAGCAGTTCGAGTCCCAGGACGGTCGAGATCCAGAATCGCCGCACGCGACCCTCCCGTGTTCGTGCCGACCGGGCCGCGCCTGAGATCCATCGGGCGCGGCCATCCTCAGCGGTCGGTCACTGGCCGGTCTTGGCGCCCGCGGTCGTGCCCGTGGCCTGCGGCGCGCCCTTGTCGGCCGCGGCGGCGGTCGCCTTCTGGGGCACCGCGACCGCATCGATCACGTCGAAGCGCATGTTGTCCTGGGCTGTCTTCAAAGCCGCATTCGCTTCATAATACTTGCCCTGTCCGATCAGCGCCGCCGCCTGGTCGACATTTGCGATGGTCGTGTTCAGCGGCAGGACTGCCATCGTGAAGTTGACGTCGACATGGGCGAGCTTGAGCTTCTCCAAGGCGCCTTTCTGGTCACCCTGTGCGAGGTTCTTGTTCGCCTCGGTCACCGCCGAGGCCTTGGTGGGCGTGGCCACGAAATCGTCGCCCAAGGTCAGCTGCGCGTCGACAGGCACCCAGGCGACCTGCTCCTTGGAAGCCGGCTTGGCTCCGGCCTTGTCCCCCGGCGCGGTCGCCTTGTGAGCGGCCATGTCGGCCGGCGACTTGAGCTCGGCCTCGGCCTTGGTGAACACCGCGTCGTCCGACTTGGCCTTCGCGAAGGCCGCCTGAGCCTTGGCGATCATGTCCTTGGCCTGGCCGGGATTGGCCTCGAAGATCGCGAGGCGGGTAAGCTGGAGATCCCTGAAGCCCTGCGCGCCGTCCTTCGAGAGCTTGCCGACATCCTTGTCGATCGCGGTCTGGCTCGCGCTGACCTGCGTGCCGTTGTGCTGGGCCGCCTGCTCCGCCGCGTAGGCCGTTCCGCCGACGATTGTGGTGAGCACGAGGGCCGCAACCATGGATTTATGGTAGGACATAATGAAATATCCCTCTATTACCGGAGACAAGGCCTTCATCTGTATTGGCCTTATTCATTCCGTGTTCAGATAATAGACCGGCGATGATTTGGTGGCATGTCCGCAAGATTAAAAAACGGCAATGCGGCTGCCGGCATCGGACATCGGCCGGCGATGGCGATCCCTCGGCGGCGCGCGCTCAGCGCGGCAGGAAGCGGCCCGCGCGCGCTTCCAGCAGGCGGACCAACGCGGGCGCCATGAACGCGTAGGCGTCGGGGACATCGAGGCAGACGAGGCGGACCCCGCGCAGATGTGCCCCGAAGCGCCGCATCAGCTTGCGCCGGTGCGCGGGCTCCATGACGACGACGATCTCGGCCCAGGCAAGATGGTCGACGTCCACCGGCTCGTCGGCGTCGGGCGACACGCCGGCGCTGGCCGTCTCGATCCCAGGGACGCGCGCGAAGATCTGCTCTGCAGTCGGGCTGCGGGCGCGCGCCCGGCCGCAGACGAACAGGATCCTCACACGCCCTCCGCCAGGACGGATTGCCGCTCGAACAGGGCCCGATACGCCCCGTTCGGGCGACGATTCAGGGTGGCGTGGGGGCCGTCCTCGACGATGCGGCCGCGGTCGAAGACGAGGATGCGGTCGAGGGCCCGCACCGTCGACAGCCGATGGGCGATGACGATGGCGGTGCGCCCGCGCATCAGTCGGATCATGGCCTCCTGCACCAGCGCCCCGGATTCCGAATCCAAACTCGAGGTCGCCTCGTCGAGGATCAGGATCGGCATATCCGCCAGGAGGCGCG
>NZ_BACT01000288.1:0-14694 GCF_000333255.1 Methylobacterium sp. B1
CGTCTCCTGACGCAGATCGCGCGCGAAAGCGTCCAGATCGACCTGAGCGCGCGAAGCGTTCGTCATGGCAGCATCCTCACATCAACGCCGGTGACCGGCCCGATGCACTCGGGCCTATCGCATCTCGTCCGGCGCGGTCACACCGAGAATCGCAAGGCCGGCCGCCAGCGTGCTCCGCAGAGCTTCGATGAGCGCCAGCCGGGCCCACGTCGACTTTCGGTCGGTTGCATTAACAAACCGTAATTGCGGCAAGTCTTTGCCCTTGTTCCAGAAACTATGTAGCGCCGAGGCCAGTTCATAGAGGTGGAATGCGATTCTGTGCGGTTCGTGCGCCAGGGCTGCGGATTCGAGAACCCGCGGGTACTGGGCGATGAGGCGCATCATCTCGATCTCGCCCGGATCGCTCAGCACCGCGAGATCCGCCTCGCGTGCCAGCGCCGCGGCCGAGAGGTCGGCCTCGGGAAACGCCTCGCGCGCCTGCCGCTGCACCGAGCGGACGCGGGCATGGGCGTACTGAACGTAGAAGACCGGGTTGTCCTTCGACTGCTCCACCACCTTGGCGAGGTCGAAATCCAGGGTCGCGTCGTTCTTCCGGTAGAGCATCATGAACCGGATGGCGTCGCGGCCGACCTCGTCGATCACGTCCCGCAGGGTCACGAATTCCCCGGCCCGCTTCGACATCTTGACCGGCTCGCCTGCGCGCAACAGCCGCACGAGCTGGCAGAGCTTGACGTCGAGCGTCGCCGCGCCGTCGCTCACCGCCTTCACGGCAGCCTGCATGCGCTTCACGTAGCCGCCGTGATCCGCACCGAGAACGTCGATCAGCTCGGTCGCGCCCGCGAGATACTTCGCCCGGTGGTAGGCGATGTCGGAGGCGAAATACGTGTACGAGCCGTCCGACTTCAGCAGCGGCCTGTCGCTGTCGTCGCCGAATTCCTTGGTGCGGAACAGCGTCTGCTCGCGGTCCTCCCAATCCTCCGGCAGTTGGCCCTTGGGCGGCGGCAGGCGGCCCTCGTAGACGAGGCCCTTGGCGCGCAGCTCCGCGAGCAGCGTCTTCACGGCACCGCTCTCCTGGAGCGTGCGCTCGGAGAAGAACACGTCGTGGCGGATGCCGATCGCCTCTAGATCAGCCCGGATCATGGTCATCATCATGTCCAGCGCGGTCTCGCGCACCGTGGGAAGCCACGCGGCCTCGGGCTGGTCGAGGAGCGCGCGGCCATGGGTCTCCGCCAGCTTGGCGCCCACGGGCTTGAGGTAGTCGCCCGGATACAGGCCGTCCGCGATGGCGAAGGGCTCGCCCAGAGCCTCGCGGTAGCGCTGGAAGGCGGAGCGGGCCAGCACATCGACCTGAGCGCCGGCATCGTTGATGTAGTATTCCCGCGTCACCTGCCTGCCGGCCGCGACGAGCAGATTGGAGAGGGCGTCACCGAACACCGCGCCGCGGCCATGGCCGACATGCATCGGCCCGGTGGGATTGGCCGACACGTATTCGACATTGATCGGCCCGCCGGGCAACTCCGCCCGGCCGAACGCCTCCGGCGCGGAGAGCGCGTCGCGCACGACCGCGTGAAAGATCGCGGGGTCGAGCCGCAGGTTGATGAAGCCGGGCCCGGCGACGCTCGCCTCCACGATCCGCGGATCGGCGCGGAGTTCCGCCGCCAGGGCTTCGCCCAGCGCCTTCGGGTTGGCTCGCGCCTCCTTGGCCAGGACCAGCGCCGCGTTCGTGGCGAGGTCACCGTGCGCCGCGTCCCGGGGCGGCTCGACGACCACGCGGCCCAGGTCGAGGCCCTCGGGCAGATGGCCGGCGCGGGTCAGCGCCTCCACGGCCTCGCGCACGCGCGCCTCGAACAGGGCGAAGATGTTCATGGGTCTCGATCTCGCTTGCGCGGGGGTCTCGTCGCCCGGCCCGTCCGGCCTGTCCCCGCCCGGGCGGTCTAGCAAGGGGCCGGGAGGGTGTCACGGCGCCGAGCGGTTCGCCGGCCTGGAGGAGCCCACATTCGCGGCATCGGTCCGGTAACCAAGCGCGCGGCGCTCCCACGTTATCCCACGCGACGAATACGGATCGCGCAGTGTTCGGCTTGTCTTGGACGGGACGACACTGTGTCATCGCCGACGGTCGCGCGTGTGCCGATCGCGGAGTTACTGATGAAGACCTTGACGATTGCAGGTACGGCGCTCTGCGCCCTGATCCTGGCCGCGCCGGGTGCGGAGGCAGGCGGCTTCCACGGCGGCGGCTTCCACGGCGGCGGCGTCCACGGCGGCGGCGTCCACGGTGGTTTCCGGGGCGGCTACGGCTACCGGGGCGGCTACGCGGCCCGCGGCTTCTACGGGCGCGGCTACGGCTACGGCTATCGCCGCGGCTACGGACGGGCCCTCGGCTACGGGCTGGCCGGCGCGGGGATCGGCCTCGGGCTCGGGCTCGCCGCCGGGAGCGTCTACGGCGGCTACGGATATGGTGGTTACGGGTACGGCGGCTACGGCTACAGCTACCCGGCCGCCTATGGCGGCTACGGATACGGCTATCCGGCGGCCTACGGCGGCTACGGCGGGTGTTACGGCAGCTTCACCTGCGGCTGCGGCTGCTGATCCCAGCCCATCCCGCGCCGGGCCCTCAGGGCTCGGCGAGGGGCAGGCCCCGGCTGGGCAATTCCCAGTGCAGGTCCGGCGTCGTCGCGTAGAGCTTGCGATGCGCAAGGACCGCATAGGTGTCGGTCATGCCGGCGATGTAGTCGGCGACTCGGCGGGCGACCCGCGCCTCGGTGGCCTCCTCGAGACCGGCGCTCCACTCCTCCGGCATCCGGGACGGCGCCGCGGTGAACGCGGCGAACAGGTCGTTGACGATGGCGTCGGCCTTCTTCCGCACCGCCACCACGCCGGGATGCCGGTACATGCGGTCCCACAGGAAGCGCATGATATCGGCATCGGCCGCCGCAATCTCCGGCGAAAAGACGATGACCGCCTGATCCGCATTCCGGATGTCCTCGACGCGGCGCGGATCCAGTTCGGCGATGCGGCGTCCGCCCTCGCGGATCACATCCTCGACGAAGCGGGTGATCACCCGCCGGGCGAGTTCGTGGATCATGCGCGAGGGCTCCAGGCCCGGATGCAGCCGGTCGATCTCGTCGAGCAGCCCGGCCAGGAACGGGACCGCGCGCAGCTCCGGGATCTCGAACAGGCCGGCGCGCAGCCCGTCGTCGAGGTCGTGGGCGGCATAGGCGATGTCGTCGGCGAGGGAGGCCGCCTGGGCCTCGGGGCCGGCCTGGCTCCACAGGTCGAGGGGGTTCAGCGCATCGTATTCCAGGATCGCCGCCGGGATGCCGCGCGCGGCGTAGCGGGGCGTCGGCTGGCCGTCGGCCGTCAGCAGCGGGCCGTTGTGCTTGACGAGGCCCTCCAGGGTCTCCCAGGCGAGGTTCAGCCCGTCGAAGCCGGCGTAGCGCCGCTCCAGTCGCGTGACGATCCGCAGGGCCTGGGCGTTGTGGTCGAACCCGCCGTAGCGGGCCATGCAGGCGTCGAGGGCGTCCTCGCCGGTATGGCCGAAACAGGTGTGGCCGAGGTCGTGGCTAAGGGCCAGCGCCTCCGCAAGATCCTCGTCGAGCCCGATGGCGCGGGCGAGCGCCCGGCCGATCTGGCTGACCTCGAGGGTGTGGGTGAGGCGGGTGCGGTAATGGTCGCCCTCGTGATGCACGAAGACCTGCGTCTTGTGCTTCAGCCGCCGGAACGCCGTCGAGTGGATGATCCGGTCCCGGTCCCGCTGGAAGTCGCTGCGGGTCGGCGAACCGGCCTCGGGGATCAGGCGTCCCCGGGTGCGGGCCGGATCGGTGGCGTAAGCCGCGCGCCAGCGCTCACCGTTGCGTCGCACGGCATCCGCTCGCAAACTCACGCACCCTGCTCATGACGGCTCCTCGCCCGGCGCGTTGCGGCGCGGGCTTGCGCCTCATATCTTGTGGGCCGGGACGCCCTCGGCAACAGGCGGGGTGCGCCGTCCACCGAACGATTGCGTGGCCAGAGACTGATGGCTGATATCACCCTGACCGCCCGCGCGGCCAAGCGCATCAACGAGATCATGGGGGCTGAGCCGGCCGGCTCGTCGCTGCGGATCAGCGTCAATGGCGGCGGCTGCTCGGGCTTCTCGTATGCCTTCGACATCGCCCGCACCCGTGAGGCGCAGGACGTCGCGATCGAGCGCGACGGCGCCACCGTCATCGTCGACCCCATCTCGATGGAGTACATGAACGGCTCCACGATCGACTTCGTGAACGATCTGATCGGCCAGTCCTTTAAGATCGAGAACCCGCTTGCCACCGCCTCCTGCGGCTGCGGCACCTCCTTCTCGTTGTAGCGACCCGCCCGGCGCATCCGCGCCGTTGCGTCCATACGACACCGGTGCCGGCACGGTCGCCCGGGCCGGCATGCCTGATTGCCTCGCCTCAAAAAACGCGGCACGGCTAGGGAATTCCCGCGCGAGCCCTGGTCCGGATGCAGCCATGAACCACCCGAAGGCCCGCCTCCGCCTCCGGTCGGCCTGGGCGACAACCGGTATCCTCGTCCTCCTCGGCCTCGCCCCCGCGCCACTCGCCGCGCAGGAGGGCGCCGCCGCCGTCCAGGACGTGACGGTCACCGACGTGGTCATCCCGCTCGGCGGCACGCTGCTGAAGGCCCCGAAGCTCACGGCGAGCGGCACGCGCCTCTCCAAGGAGGATCTTGCGGCGATCCTGCGGCCCGATTCCAACGTGCCCTGGGAGCAGCGGCTCGCCCGGCTTGATGCGGGCAGCCTCACCGTGCCGGTCCTCACCTCCGAGAATGCGGGTCCCGGCGACAACCGGCAGACCGTCACCTACCGCGATGTGGTCGCCCGCGACATCCGCGCCGGCCGTGTCGGGGAACTGACGGCGGCCGGCGCCACGGTCAGCTCCGTCGCCGGGCCGAACCGCGGTTCCGGAACCTACGGGCAGGTGCGCGCCACGGATCTGGATCTGGCGGCCCTCAGCCGGCTGTACACGGTTCCGGGCGACGGCAAGGGACCGGTCCAGCGGGTCTACGGCACCATCCAGGTCTCCGACGTGACCTATTCCGACGCGCGCGGCACGACCGTGAAGATCGCACGCCTCGACGGGCGTGATCTCGGAGGCCGGCAGATCCCAGACGGCTGGAGCGGCGCCTTCGCGATCGTGGCCGGCGGTTTCGATGGCTCCAGCGACCGGCGTCCCCTGGCCGCCGCGGCGGCCGATCTCATCGCCGCCACCGCCGTCGGCAGCCTGGAGATGCAGGGCCTCAGCGTCAGCGACTCCGATCCGAAGGGGCCGGTTCTGTTCGAGATCGGCCGGGCCGCCTACACCTCCGCCGGGTCGGAGGGCAGCACCGTCCTGGACAACCTGGCGTTGTCGCGCGGCAGCCTGCGTGTCCATGTCGGTCGCCTCGCCGTCCTCGGGACCTCGCTGGTGCCGACCGTCACGGCCCTCCAGGGGATCGCCGCCGAGCCGACGGCCGGGCCCGGCTTCTCCGATATCGAGATGCGCCGCCTGACGCCCAAGCTCGGCAACCTGACCCTGAGCGACCTGTCGATCGAGCTGCCGCCCGAGGGCGAACCCGAGCGGGCGCCGCCGCGTGATGGTCGGGCTCCGGCCCGCGGCGGCCTCTTCGACTCTGGCCGGGCGGGGCCTGGCAGGCCGGCAGATCCGAGGACGGGCGACACCGCCGCCGACCCCCTCGCCCTGTCGGTATCGCCCCGGCCTGTCCGCCGGATCGCCCTGCGCGAGGCCACACTCGCTCTGGGGGCGCCGAATGACGGCGTGCCCAGCGCGACCCGCCTCAGTCTCTCCGGCCTCAACCTGCCGGCGGATCTCGTGGCGGGCGCGCCGATCATCGGCATGCTGCCGGTTTACGGGTACCGGGATCTCGACCTCGACCTCGTGGCCGACGCCACTTTGGATGAGAAGGCCCGCGACCTTGCCCTGCGCGAGGTGACGGTGTCGGGTCGCGACATCGGCACCGTCCGGCTATCCGGCACGCTGGGCGGTATCGGGCCCGAGCTGTTCTCCGGCACCCTGCCGGCCGCGACCATGGTGATGTTTTCGGGAAGCGCCAAGGCCCTCGACCTGACGGTGGAGAACGCGGGCCTGTTCGAGCGCTTCCTGGCCGCGCAATCGAAGGATCTCAGCCTCAAGCCGGACGAGCTGCGCAAGGAGTACGTCACCGCCAGCCTGCTCGGCGTGCCGATCATCCTGGGCAACAGCGCGGCCGCCAAGGGCATCGGCGCCGCCATGGGCCAGTTCGTGATGAAGCCCGGCAAGCTCGTGGTCCACGCGAAGTCCAAAGAGCCCGCCGGGATCGGTTTCATCGATCTCGGCGCGGCGCGCTCGCCGGCGGCCGTGCTCGACCGGCTGGACGTCGAGGCGAAGGCGAACTGAGGCGACCGTGACCGGTCTCCGGGCTGTCGCAGCCGGAAGACCGGCCTTGAGGAGGCCCCATGCGCGCCATCCGTCTCGCGAAGGCTGCGCTCGCCGCCGCCCTGGCGCTGACCTGCATGCCGGTCGTGTATGGCAACGTCGCAGACGTTGCCGCCGCGCGATCTGGCCTGCGGCCGGTCGGGTAGATTCCCGTCTCGCCGATCGGGCTTGGCTCTCGAACTGGACGGAGCCGAGACAGCCCAAGGCTGAAAGCTGCCGCGCCGGCTGTCGGAGCGTTCGTCGTCGACCGCGGAACGGCCTGCGTCGAACGTCGCTGCTCAAGCGATCACGCAGGCCCGTTGCGGAGGTTACAGCGCGATGATCTCCGGATGCTGCCCTGCGAGGTTCGCCCGGGTCGCCTCGGCCCAGGCGCGGTCGCGTTCCCGGCGCGGTCGATCGAGGGACACGGCGGCGATGAGACCCGCCGGACGCCGGGAGACCAGCAGCAGACGGTCGGCGATCCCGATCGCCTCGGCGACGTTGTGGGTCACCATCAGGACGCTCATGCCGGACCGATCCACCGTATCCACCACGAGGCCGCGCAGCTCGGCGGCGGCGGCATCGTCGAGGGACACGAAGGGCTCGTCGAGGACCAGCACCCGCGGCCCGTCGGCCAGGGCCCGCGCCAGTGCCACGCGGCGTTGCATCCCCAGGGAGAGCGCCTTCGGATAGCTGGCCCGCCATGCCGTCAGGCCGAGCTGCGCGAACAAGCCGTCAAGGTCGAGCCCGCGCCGCGCCCGAGGGAGCCCGAGGCGGACATTGTGCTCGACGCTGCGCCAGGGGAGCAGCCGCGGCTCCTGGAATACGATACCGGCCCGCTCCGCCCCGGAGACGCGTCCCTCGAACGCGGTATCGAGGCCGAGCAGGATCCGCAGCGTCGTGGTCTTTCCGGCGCCCGATGGCCCGATCAGGCAGACGATTTCCCCGGCTGCGACCTCGAATTCGAGGTTGCGAACCGCCTCGACCGGTTCGGCATCGCGCGGCCGATACCATTTCGACGCGATCGCGACCTGAAGAACGGGCTCAGCGCCAGCGACGGACATAGGCTTCGAGCCGCTGCAGCAGGAGGACGTCGATGCCGATCATCACGGCCATGAAGACGAGGCTGTAGCCGATGATGGCCGCCACGTCGGTGCTCTGGACGAAGTAATAGTTGATCGCGAAGCCGACTCCGTCGGGACGACCGAGCAGTTCCACCACCAGCACGATCTTCCAGGCGAGGGAGAGGCCGGACCGCGCCGCCGTGACGATGTAGGGCTGGAGCTGCGGGATCAGGAGGTCGCGGGCCCAGGTAAGCCGGTCGAGCCGATAGGCGCGGGCCATCTCGTCGAGGCCGGGATCGAGATTACGGGCCCCTTCCCGGACAATCACCGCGACATTCGGGAGCTTGTTGAGGACCACCGCCAGGATCGCCGCGGTCTCGGTGAGCCCGACCCAGACATAGGCCAGTACGGTGATCACCAGGGCCGGCGTGTTGAGGAGGACGAGAAGCGGCGTGTCGAGCGTGAGATCGGTGACCTTCGAGCGTCCGAGCGCGACGCCGAGGACGACGCCGAGAAGCATCGCCACCGTGAATGAGATCGCTACGCGGAGCAGCGTCATGCCGACATTGTGTGCGAGGTCGCCGCGCTCCGCCTCCTGAACGATGAAGCGCAGCACCGCCAGCGGCGCCGGCAGCAGGCGCGATCCCGCCTCGAGTGCAGCCAACTGCCAGGCTGCAAGGAGCACGACCAAAGACGCGATGCGGGTCAGCACGCCCAGGCGATCCCGAGTGTCTGGACCGCTGCAACGGTGGCCCGCTGGGCCGGCGCATCACCCATTGCGACCGGTGTAGTACAGGTCGGGAGGCAGTGCGTCGCCCTTTCCGACGAGGCGCGCTCCGCCGAGCCGCGCCATCACGGTGTAGAGTTTCTCGGCATCGGCGCGCTCCTCCGCCACGGGGCGCCGCGGGATGCCGGCGAGGAAGTTGCGCTTGAGCGCCTCGAAGGTCGCATCGTCCTCGGCCGCCATCAGCGGGCGCACGATCTGCCACGCGGTCGGATCCGAGGCCAGGATGTCCTTGGCCGCCCGCGACGCCCGCGCGAAGGCCGCCACGGCAGCGGGCTTCTCCTTCACGGTGGTGTCCTGGAACAGGTAGCCGATCAGCGCCACGTCACCGGGGACGCCGAGGGCGTGCATGATGTCCTCGGCACCGACCAGTTGGCGAAACCCCTTCGCCTGAAGGCGGGCGCAGTAGGTCCAGTAGGTGAGCGCTGCGTCGAGGGCGCCCTGCTCCAGCTTCAGCGTGATCAGCGGGGGCGCGCCGTAGGCGATCTCGGCTTCGCGCTCCAGGTCGATTCCGGCCGCGTCCTTCGCCTGCGCCCGGAGCAGCAGCCAGTTCTTGTCCAGGGGACCGCCGGCCACCCCGAGGCGCTTGCCGGCGAGATCCTTGAGGCTCTTCACCGCGCTCCCGGCCGGTACCATCACGCCGCCCTCGGAGGTCGAGTACGGGATGAAGCGCACCGCCTGCCCGTCATTGCCGAGGCGGGCGGCCCAGAGCAGGTCGCCGATGATCGTATCGACCTGTCCTCCGATGAAGCTGATGCGGGCCGCGTCGTTGCCAGCGAGCTTCACGGCATCGAGCTGAAAGCCGTTGTCGGTGTCGAGGCCGCGGGCCTTGATCACCGCAGCCTCCCAGGTCGACGTCCCGAAGGGCAGACTCCCGAGACGGATGGTCGGCACGTCTGCGCGCGCCGCCCGCAGGCCGAGGCCGCCCAGCAGGCCGCCGGCGAGCATCGCGCGCCGTGACAGCATCACGCCTTCTCCCATCGTATTACGCAGTCTTCGACGGCGGTAGACTGACGTGCCGCATGAACGGGACGCCATTGGAAAAAGGTCATAGGGCTCACACCGGTTTCCGTCCACCGTGCGGAACACGCTTGCGCGCAACCGGCTGCGGCGGCACCCTCGACCGAGACGCCATCAGGGGAGACATGCGATCATGACCGAGCGACGCGAGGGAGTTCTGGACGAGGCGACCGTGGAGGCGCGGCTGAAGGCCGAACTGCCCGCCTGGCGCCTGGAGGATGGCTGGATCCGCCGCACCTACAAGACAGCCGGCTGGAAGGGCACGCTGATGGTGATCAACACCGTGGGTCACCTCGCCGAAGCAGCTTGGCATCATCCCGACATCACGGCGTCCTATGCCTGGGTCGAGGTCCGGCTGATGAACCACGCCGCCAAAGGCATCACCGAGAAGGACTTCGCCCTCGCCCGGAAAATCGAGGAGGTCGTGTCCTGGCAGCCGGCCCTGGAGGGACAGGGCCTCGAAGGGACGCCCACGGATCCGCGCTTCGCCTACATCAAGTACGACAAGTAACCGCGCGGCGCGGGCGTCACTGCGGGTCCTTCACGCGGCGGCACTCGGTCTTGAGGTAGGCGGTCTTGCCGATCTCGTCGCGGCGCTCGGTGCGGGCGATGATCTCCTGCCAGCCGGTGGCGCATCCGAGCTCGTTGGCAACTCGGACCTTGCGAACCTCAAGGGCCTGGTCGTCCGTGCAGGCGTCCTGTGCGAGGCCGTTGGCGCAGACCAATACGACGGCGATGAAGGCGTTCATGGATGGGGCGGTCCTCGTTCTCGCCGCACCCTACGCGCCAAGCGACCGCAAGGTTTCCGATGACGGGCTGCGGCCCGCGATCAAGCTTTCGTCACGGTCGGCCCGCCCTGAGGGGGCGGAGGGGCGGGCCGACCGTTTCTCGCAGCACCCGCGGGCGCTGCGATCGCGTGAGCCGGGCGATCAGCCGGCGTGGGCCGCCGGACGGGCGCCCGCATCCGGGCGGATGCGGTAGCAGCCGATGTAGAGGGCCGGCAGGAACAGGAGCGTGAGGAAAGTCGCCGCCAGGATCCCGCCGATCATGGCGAAAGCCATCGGGCCCCAGAAGACCTCCCGGGCGATCGGAATCAGGCCCAGACTCGCGGCGGCTGCCGTCAGCAGGATCGGCCGCATGCGGTGGTGGGTCGCCTCGAAGACCGCTTCCCAGGGGGCCATCCCCTCGGCCCGGAACTCCTCGATCTGGCTCACCAGGATGACCGCGTTGCGGATGATGATCCCGATCAGCGCCAGGATGCCCAGGATGGCGACGAAGCCCATCGGCTTGTCGAACAGGAGCAGGGCCGGCACGACGCCGATCAGGCCGAGCGGCGCCACGGTGAAGACGAGGATCATCCGGCCGAAGCTCTGGAGCTGCATCATCAGCAAGAACGCCATGGCGAGCAGCATGACCGGGACGACGGCCGCGATCGGGCCCTGGCCCTTGGCGGATTCCTCAACGGCGCCGCCGGTCTGGACGGTGTAGCCCTCCGGCAGCGCCTTGATGAAGGCGTCGATGCCGGGCTGCAGAGCGGCGACGATGGTGGCCGGCTGGGTCGCGTCGTGGATCGTGGCGCGCACCGTCACGGTCGGCAGACGGTCGCGGCGCCAGACGATCGGCTGCTCGAGATCGTAGCCGATCCGGGCGAAGGCGAGCACGGGGACCACGGTGCCGTTCGCGAGACCGACCTGCAGCGATTGCAGGGTGTCCAGCGAAGACCGCTCCACCGCGCGGGCGCGGCCGACGACGTTGACCAGATAGATCGAGTCCCGGACCTGCGTGATCGCCTGGCCGCCCTCGATCCCGTTGAGGATCCCGGCGACGTCCTGGCTGGTGACGCCCAGCTGACGCGCCTTGTCCTGAAGGATCTCGACCCGCAGCACCTTGCCGGGCTCGTTCCAGTCGAAGGTCGGCACGTCGAGCCGCTTGTCGCCGGCCACCACGTTGGCGAGGTCGAGCGAGAGGCGGCGCACCGTCTCCATGTTCGGGCCGCTGAGGCGGTACTGCACCGGTCGGCCTACGGGCGGTCCGAGGCTCAGGGGCTGCACCAGCACGTCGGTGCCGACGAAGTCGCGCAGGGCGATGGTCTGGAGACGCGCCATCACGCGGTCGCGCACCTCGAGCGACTTCGTGACGATGACGATCTGACCGAAGAAGGCGTTGGCGAGCTGCTGATCGAGGGGCAGGTAGAATCGGACCGCGCCCTGACCGACATAGGACGACCAGCTCGACACGTCCGGATCGCCCTTCAGGTTCGTCTCAAACCGGTCCATCTGCGCCCTGGTCTCGGCGATGGTGGCGTTCTGCGGGAGGGTGAGGTCGACCAGCACCTCGGAGCGGTCCGAGGACGGGAAGAACTGCTGCTGCACATGCCCCATCCCGACGATGGCGGCCGCCATCAGCGCGAGGCAGACCACCACCGTCGTCCAGTGCCAGCGCATGGCGACGCGCAGGGCCGCCATGAACAGGCGCGTGAAGATGCCGCGCTTCTCCGTGTGGTGCTTCATGGTCTTCGGCAGCAGCGTGACGCCGACGAGCGGGGCGAACAGAACCGCCACGACCCACGATACCAGCAGCGATGCGGCGATCACCACGAACAGCGAGTAGGTGTATTCGCCCGCGCCGGAGCCGTTGAAGCCGATCGGCAGGAAGCCCGCCACGGTCACCAGCGTTCCGGTCAGCATGGGGAACGCCGTCGACGTGTACGCGAAGGTGGCGGCCTTGCGCAGCGTGTCGCCCCGCTCCAGCCGCGCGACCATCATCTCGACGGTGATCATGGCGTCGTCGACCAGCAGGCCCAGCGCGATGATCAGCGCGCCGAGCGAGATGCGCTGCAGGGTCACGTCCATGATCTGCATGACCACGAAGACGATCGCCAGCACGAGGGGGATCGACACCGAGACGACGAGGCCGGCCCGGATGCCCAGGCTCACGAAGCTCACGGCCAGCACGATGACCACGGCCTCGACCAGCGCCTCGGTGAAGCCGCCGACCGCATGCTCGACCTGCTTGGGCTGATCCGAAACGAGGTGGACGCCGACGCCCACCGGCAGCGTCGCCTCGATCCGCCGCATGCGCTCCTTCAGCGCTTCACCGAAATGCAGCAGGTTGGCGCCCGGACGCATCGCGATGGCCAGCCCGATCGCGGGCTTGCCGTCCACCCGGAACAGGGGCGCGGGCGGATCCTCGTAGCCGCGGCTGATCTCGGCGATGTCGGCAAGACGGAAGAAGCGATCGTTCACCCGCAGATTGAAGTCCTGAAGCGAGGCTTCGGAGGCGAAGGAGCCGCTGACCCGCAGCGAAATGCGCTCCGGTCCGGCCTGAACGACCCCGGATGCCGAGACGGCGTTCTGCGCTTGAAGCGCCTTGATCAGGGCCTGGAGATCGATGCCGTAACCGGCGAGCTTCCGGGTCGAGAAGTCGAGATAGATGGTCTCGTCCTGGGTGCCGAGCAGCTGCGTCTTGCCGATATCGGGCACGCGCAGCACATCGGTGCGGATGCTCTCCACGTAGTCGCGCAACTGCCGGTGAGTCAGGCCGTCGGCCGTGAAGGCGTAGACGTTGCCGTAGACGTCGCCGAACTCGTCGTTGAAGAACGGCCCCTGCACACCGTCCGGGAACTGGCCCTTGATATCCCCGAGACGTTTGCGGACCTGGTAGAAGGCGGGCTGGACCTCGCCCTTCTTCAGGGTGTCGCGGAAATTCACGAAGACTGTGGAGGATCCCGGGGTCGTGTAGCTGCGGACGTAGTCGAGGCCGTTGAGCTGCTGGAGTTCCTTCTCGACCCGGTCGGTGACCTGATCGAGGGTATCCTTGATGGTCGCGCCCGGCCAAGTCGTCTGCACGACCATCGTCTTGATGGTGAACGGAGGATCCTCCTCGCGGCCGAGGCGGCCATAGGCCATCACGCCCGCCACGAGCGAGACCAGCATCAGGAACCAGACGAACGAGCGGTGCTCGAGCGCCCAGTCGGAAAGGTTGAAATCCTTCACGCGAAAACCCCGTGCGGCCGGATCAGACGGCGCCGTTGGCCAGGCGCACGGCCTGGCCTTCCTTAAGGACATGGACCCCCGCGACCACGACGCGTTCGCCGGCCTTCAGCCCATCGACGACCGCGATGCGACCGTCCTCCGCGTTGTCCCGCGCCGCCGCTACGGTCACGTCGCGACGCGACACGGACTTCCCGTCGGCGGACACGACCCAGACCGAGCGGCGGCCGCCGTCCTCGAGCAGTGCCGATGCCGGCAGCAGCACGGTGGGCGAGACATTCCGCGTCAGCGACACGTTGATGGTCGCGCCGAGCCGGAAGGCCGGGCCGGGCTGGTCGAGGCTGATCCGGATACGCTTGGAGCGCGTCCCCGATTCGGCGAGCGGCGCGATCTCGCGGACGCGCCCGCGCGCCGTGAGCTCCGGGGCGCTCTGGAGCGCGACGGTGAAGACGCCGTCCGCCGGCAACGCTCCGACATAGACCTCGGGAATGTCGACCACGGCCTCGCGGACGTCCGGCCGCGCCACGGTCACGACACCCTGGCCGGCGGTGAGCACCTGGCCGACCTCGGCGAGGCGCTGGGTCACGACACCGTCGAACTCGGCCTTCAGCTCGGTGTAGCCCATCTGGTCGCGGGCCTTCTGCAGGCTGGACATAGCTTGGTCCACCCGCGCCCGGGCCGTCTCGCGCTTGGCAACCGCTTGGTCGAGCGTGGCCTGGGCGACGCTGTTGCCCGACATCAGGCGCCGGGTCCGCGCCTCGGCGGCCTCGGCGTTCTCGGCCTGCGCCTTCGCATCGGCGAGGTCCGCCTCGGCACGGGTCAGGTCGAAGCGTGTCACGATGGTGTCCAGGGCCGCGAGGCGCTGGCCCCGGGTGACGAGGTCGCCGATCGTCACGTCCCGCGCCACCATGCGGCCGGGAATCTGGAAGCCGAGCTGCGCCTGATAGCGCGGCTCGATCGTGCCGGCGAAGGGCCCGAACATGACGGTGTCGCTCGGCACGACCACCTGCGTGAGCACCGGACGTATCGGGGCCGCTGCCGCGGCTTCGCCGCCCTCCTCGCCGTGCCCGTTGCAGGCCGCCAGCGCTGCCGCGACGAGGCTCAGGGCGAGATACGTGTGCGCCTTCACGGGCGAGCTCCGATCTCGGCGGCCGCGACGGTCTGACCGGGGCGCAGGAACTGGATGCCGGCGACGACCACGCGCTCGCCCGGCTCGACGCCGCGCTTCAGCGCGATGATGTCGGGCCCGAAGCGGTCGATCTCGACGGCGCGGACCGAGACTGTCCGCCGGTCGGGGTCGTAGATCCAGACGGACGGTTGCCCGTCGTAGCGGTACAGCGCCGACCAGGGCAGGATCACCGCTTCATGGGGCGCGAAGCGTCCGCGGCCGACCACGACGGCACCCAGCC